>NZ_PJAV01000113.1:0-21102 GCF_002836695.1 Pseudoalteromonas sp. 78C3 | reverse complement strand
TTATTAATTAGTCCTATGTTACTAATTAATAAAAAGGTGCTAGAGAGCAATTTATTTACCTCAATCACTTAATTGGTTGGTTTATAAGAGGTTAATTGTAAAGTAAATGTAACTGCATGAATTTTAAGAACTTCTATTGATGCATCTAAATACGTAATGTAGAATACTAGCACTTTTAGACTAGAGCTCTAAAGTCAGATAAGGAAGTCTCCGCAGCAGAGACGTTTGCTATTAATTCTATATAAGACGTAACGATCATGAAATCTATTAAATTAGCACCAAACTGGTGGCTACAATTTACAAAATGCGTTTTAGCATTCAGCTTAATATTTTTAATTCATATTATATTTTCTGTGAACCTAAAAATTGTTTTTCTCACTGTAATGCCAGCTCTACTGATTATTACTACTTTTAATATTCCTCATCTTCGTTTTTTACATTGTTATAAAGCAGGCATTTGTTATACGCGTTTATGCACAAAGCGTTATATCAATAGCGAGGAAATTAGTTGCGTATCATTTAGTTCGTTTTTTCTTTTCACCATTTTTAAGGTGGAGTTAGATAATGGTAAAACGTTCCATTTTTATAACTGGCAACTTGATGATGAAACGCAATCAGCTATTTGTAAAATGTACTGCAATAAGTTAGCTAACAAAATTGAAAATATTAGCGATAAATGCAATGCTTGATCTTTAATTTAGATAGCAAAAAGGAGCGATTAATCGCTCCTTTTTTGTTTTTGTATTTTATAACGCGCTAATTAAACTTTTTTATAGCCTTAGCTTTTAGCGCTTTCATCTTTAGCCTGCGTGGCTTCTTAAAAGACTGGATAGGCATTGTTACCAACTGCTCTTGTGGTAGTGCCGGTATTGTTTGTGGATAAGCACCTTCCTTTGGTACCGAAATTTCTTTTAGATGTATTTTAAGTGCTTCTAGAGTTGAGTCGTTATCAACTTCACTAGGGCAAATAAATATACCTAATTTTCTTAGTTGTACACCGAGTTTAATGCTACTGGTATAACGGATAATCGGAGCGCCTAATACTAAGCCCAGCAATATAGGTGATAACCACCAAAAGAATACTGGCGTGAAGTAGTAAGCCGTACAACCCCATGCAATAGCCACAATAGTTGAGAATAACGTATAACCAAACGCCTCTTTCCACGGAACCATACGACCTTCGCGCGGTTGTGCATCCCACTTCACTTTTTTACCTAAAAACACACAAAGTACAAAGTAAGCATGAAATACCATCATTAATGGGGCAACAATAATAGCAAATACGGTTTCAATGATTGAACCTAGTATGAGCTTAATTGAACCACCAAAGCGTTTGCTTCTATGTATTAAGGTTACTATTATGCCCATTAGTTTAGGCATTAATAAAATAACAATAGTTAAATACAAGAGTGAATCAATCAGATCGGTTTTAGCTATTTGCCATGTAGGGAATAATTGATAAACACGGTTAAAGTACACATCACTATTTAATGCGCGCGTTACTGCATCAATAGTACTTAGCGCTAGCATTGAGAGCCAAATTAGTGATGAAATATAGGCTGTCGCACCAAGTAAAAAGTGCAGCTTACTCATTAATTTTAATTTTGATGATGACAATAAACCTAAGTGCTGAATATTACCTTGCACCCAGCGTCTATCGCGTACAGCGTAGTCTAGAATGTTACTTGGTACTTCTTCATAGCTGCCTTCAATATCTGATAGCAACAATACATCCCAACCAGCACTGTGAAGTAGTGAAGCTTCTACAAAGTCATGACTTAAAATTTCGCCGCCAAAAGGTGCATTACCTTTTAGTGTTGGCAAGCCACAGCACGTTATAAATGCTTCAACTCTAATGATTGCATTATGACCCCAGTAGTTGGCTTTATCAGTTTGCCAAAAAGCAGAGCCAGTAGCGAGCATTGGGCTATATAGCACTGACGCAAACTGTAAAAAACGGCCAAAAAAGGTATCTTGACGAACAGGGATCGGAATAGTTTGGATCAGGCCTGCTTGTGGGTTGTTGAGCATACTTGTAGTAAGCTCTAGCATACATTTTCCGGTCATTACGCTATCTGCATCAAGCACAATCATATGGTCGTACTGGCTGCCCCAGCGCTCACAAAAGTTGGTTAGGTTACCTACCTTACGGTGTTTGTTATCTTCGCGACGACGATAAAAAACGTTTTTAGTCGTATCACCTAAACGTTCACACAATGCATGCCATGCACTTAGCTCGTTTTTAGCTATTTCTGGGTCTTGCGTGTCGCTTAATAGATAAAAATCGAAGTTTGCAAGTTGACCTGTTTCTTTTAACGATTGCAGACTAACTTCAAAGCCCGCGATAACACGGTGGGTGTCTTCGTTGTAAATAGGCATTACAACGGCGGTTTTTTGGGCGTTAATTGCCTCACTATTGAACTCAATTGGTTTAATACGCTTTAGCGTAAGTGGGTCAATTCGTAATAGCTGTAATACAAAGCCGATTGTTCCACTACAAAATGCCGTTACAATCCAGGCAAAAGTGATTGAGAATAATACTAAAAGAGCATACTCAAGTAATGTCATACCGTTTGAGCTTAAAATCTCAAACATAATAGATATGCCGTAGCCAGATGTGCCAAGCGCTGCAATAGCAAATAGCCAAACTCTTAATGTTTTGAATGGCATTGGAGTGCCCTTACCTTTATTACTTGATGTCATTTGGGTACCAAACATAACTCCATACCTCGCTAATTTCTTTATCACGTAGTTTTAACGATAAACGCATATCAACGGGTTGATCGTCCTGTGGTGCAATTTTAAAGGCTACACGCCATCCTCGTGAATCAGGCAGTTTTTGTACATTCACGTCGGTTACTTCGCCTGTTGTAAGTTGAATGTCGGCATCTAGCTTTAACTGTTCAGAGAGTTGATTTATTTCTGACCCAGTAAAATCAACAGTAAATTGGCGATGGCTTTTTGGTGGTGGATTGTCTTCACCTGGTAAAGCGGCGCTACCGATCCTTGTGCGCAGTACTCTCGCTTTCTCGTGCTGAGTTAAAACTGCATTAAAGGTCGTCATTTTGTAGCTTAGCTTTAATGAATCACCGGCTTTCATTGGCTTTTCTGGTACCCAGTAACTTACGATATTGTCGTTAGTTTCTGTATCAGTAGGTATTTCTACAAGTTCTACACGGCCACTTCCCCATTCACCTTGTGGTTCGATCCATAGGCTAGGGCGGTTGTGGTAATGTGCTTCTGTGTCCAGGTAGTTATTAAAGTCTCGGTCTCGTTGAGCTAACCCAAAACCTTTTGGATTATTATATGAAAACGAAGTTACACTTAGCTGTGAAGGGTTGTTAAGAGGGCGCCATACCCATTTATCATCAGCTGATTGAGTTAATAGGCCATCTGAGTCATGAACTTCAGGGCGATAGTCATCAAAAAATTTGGTACTGTTTTCACCGTGGTAAAACATACTCGTTAGTGGAGCTACACCTAGCTTTTTAATATCTTTACGCGCAAATATCTGCATATCAACATCAACTAGCATATTAGTTGTAGGGTCAACACTAAACTTGTATGCACCCGATATAGATGGGCTATCTAATAATGCAAAAATGGTGATTTGGGTTTGGTCGGCCTTTGGTTTAACTAACCAGAATTCTTTGAACATTGGAAATTCTTCACCCGAATTTTCTGCTGTATCAATGGCAAGGCCTCTAGCTGATAATCCATAAACTTGCTGAGGGCCAACGACTCTAAAATACGATGCTCCCTGAAATACCATTACTTCGTCTTTATACTCGTTAGTATTTAACGGGTAATGTAAGCGAAATCCAGCATGGCCTAGTTGAGTATCCGCAACACTTTTAGCTATTTCTTCTTGTAGTGGTGCAGCAGTGCCATCGTATTGGTAAAAGTCGGTACTGAAAGGTAAGCGACTGCGTTTAGAGTCGCTATCAACGGTATTTATTGTCACAGGTGTTTTATATAAAAAACCAGGATGGAATAATTGCAGCTCGTACAGGCCTTCATCTTTCCATACTGCTTTGTCTTTTTTAAATCGAATTGAACGGTAATCTTGATAATCAATATTGTTAAGTGCTTCAAGCTCAATGTTTTTAGGCGCCACGTATTCTTCGCTTGCTAACTTTTTAGCGCGGGCGCTAATTACGTCAAATAAGCTACTTTGTGGGATTGCTACATCAACGGTTGCAGCAATCGCTTGGTTGCTATTGCCCCAAGTCGAAAAAATAATAAGTAGACCCAGTAGTGGTGCTGACTTCTTTTGCCATTTAGGCAGATTTTGGGTTAGTTGTTTCATTCTCATTCCTTTATAAAAACACGACTTATTTTTACGTTTAGGGTAAATATTGATTTTATTTTGTAAGTATCTTCTAAATAACTTAGAGCAAAATTTAAACCTTAATAAAAGTTCATATTTTTCAATAGGTAATATTTATATACATAATTCACTGAGGTTTTGTTGTGTAAAATTCACTCAAATGTATGTAGTTGTTACTGATTAATTACTAGAAGATTCACAGATCGTCTGAACATATTACGGGGGGTTTAATGAAGCTTGTCTGAATTACATTTGTATAAAATAAAAAAGCCGCAAGAGCGGCTTTCAAATGTTTAGATTTAACTTAGTTATTTCTTTTTAAATCGACGCACTATTGATAGTGGTGCTAAAAGAAGTGATAACCATAATAATGAACCTGCATCATTATCATCATCTGAGCGTAAGTTATTTACTTTCACGGCTACTTTTTCAACGTTAGATAAGTTACCCACGCTATCCTGAGCTTGCACTGTTAAAGTAATACGATTTTCAAATTCGTAATCAATCTCTCCAGCAACAATTAGCTGCCCCTGATTGTTAATAGAAACGCTGTCATTATCAGATGTAATAAATTTAACAACTGGTGATTCATCGGCATTTGGATCACTAAAATCGAGTGTGCCGATAATTGTTCCAATTGCGCTGTTTTCATCGACTGCAAAAACTTGATCAGCTTTAATAACTGGCGTTTGTTCTTCAGGTGTTAAAGTGATTTCAGATTTAATATCAATAATTACAGGGTCGTGATCTGATGCGCGGTATGCACTTTCAGAATACAAACTAGATTGTTGACCTTCGCTTTTAAACTCTACATTGTAATCAAGAGAAATAGGTTCATCTGCGTTGATGTGCCAATCTGTTGCTGCGACAATTTTGCTAAGTAGTGATTGGGTAGCTACTGCATGATCTAAACTACCTGCGCGACCAGAAAAACTGTAAGAATAACCAAGCGTATCACCATCAATTTCTGCAACTACATTTTTGTAGCCTTTATCAGCAAATGCACGTATAGGATCTTCCATTGCGTAAGCATTCATATCGCCGACTAAAATAGTATCTTCGTCGTCAACACCGGTTGGTTTGCTATCAAGCCAATTTGCGAATGCATTAGCACCTTCTGTGCGTATTTCATTCCAACAGCCTTGTCCATCACCTGAATCTGCATTGTTTCCAGAAGCACTACCACAGCTTTTAGATTTAAGGTGTGACACAGCAACAGTAAATACTTCATCAGTTTCTAATGATTTAAAGCTTTGTGCAATTGGAGCACGGTTACTAAAATCAAATGGAGCCTCAGTCGTAATAGCAGCAGTACCTATTTCTTCTACTTTGTTAGCACGATAGATAAGTGCGGTAGTAATTGCATCGGTACCAATTTGATCTACGTTAAAATCAACAAATGCATAGTTGTTAGCACTATCAGCGTCATTTAATGCATCTACTAAGCTTGCAATTGCACTAAATTCGCCAAAACCATCATTTTCAATTTCCATTAAACCAACAACATCGGCCTGGATAGCGCTAATGGCACTTACAATTTTAGCTTCTTGGCGAGTAAATTCAGCTTCTGAATCTGCACCTCGGGCTGTCGGGAACCCTCCGCCTTGGCCATCACCATTAAAGTAATTAAGTACGTTAAAGCTAGCTACACGTAAATCTGCTTCAGCATTAAGTTTAGGCGCATTTTCACGTGCATTTGTTGCAATAAACGAAGGTGCTACAGTTGGGTGGATTCTGTAAAGGCTAAAGCTATAAGCAAGTGCCCCCGTAACCGTATTAACTGTATCGCCAGTACGTAATGTATTTTCTGCTGATAAGCCTGGAGTTGGGTAGGCTGTAGGGTCTAAGTTTTGTACTGTAGAGCCATCATCTAGTAAAATCTTTTTAAGTAGATTTTCAGTTTCAACTGCATTAGCTGCATCTCCAGGTAATGCAACTTGGGTACCTTGATACAAGCGTTCTGTTGCTAATTCAACTTCACCATATCGACCAAGGCCAAAGTTATTAGTTACTACTAATGGTTGTTCTAATGTAACTAACATACCTTCAAAAGCTTCTAAATCAGTTGTATCAGCTAAAGGTAAAGTGATTTTTGTAGCTGCTGCAGCTAAACCAGTGCCACATACGGCAACTTGGCTAACACTGCCGATTTGTGTTGCATCAAAATATTCTTCTACAGTACCTTGTACACGTACATGGTCGCCTACGTTTACGTCAATATCTGCAAAATAAACAAATACACCTTCAGAGGTGAGAGGATTTGCATCTATGTCAGCAGCAAGTGAGCTAACAAAAAAGCCTTTTAATTGATCATCATCTTGGAAGTCTGCGGTTACAATACCCTCAAACTCTACTAAAGTATTAACAAGCGGGCTTGCAGAGCTATCGCCTTGTATAGCGTTAATTAGTACTTTTTCTGCGCCACAAACAAGTGGTTCAAGTGGTTCTGGTTCTGGAATTGGTTCAGGAGCACTGCCTTCAGAACCAGAATGAGAACCTAATCCATCGAATGTATCTATATCAAATTGAACCCATTCATCGCTAGGGCTAAACGCTGATGTTGAATCAGTGCGGCCTGTTGTAATACTGTCTTTTCTACGGAGTGTTTTGTTTTGCGTTTGTGCTGAGGCATCAGACCAAAATGACCCTGGATCTACACCCACTTGACCAAAGCTATCGACTACAATACCATCTTTTGTTAACACAAGAGCATCGTCACCGTTGTAAAATGTAACAGTGCTAGTAGTATCGGAAATACTTAGTATGTCTTCAATTGCGCCGGAGTTGGCAATTACGTATGTTGTATTTGCAGCTAATTCACCTGTTAAAGCAATAGAATTTCCTACAGTATCGCTACCGTTTGAATACAGTCCTAATGTGTATCCATCAAGTACTATTGAGGTAGGTGCATTATTATAAAGCTCAATTGCTTTATTATTACTGCTTCCCTCTATGTATTCTGAAATGATTAGATCTGCAGAGGCTGGTGCACTGAGACTTGCTATAACAAGTGCGAGTGGTGTTATTTTTGTTTTAAACATTTTTTTATTATTCCCGTGTATTAATCCCAAAATGGGACACCAGTTTAGAGAATAAATATGACGAAAATAATACAAAAATGTAAACGAATGTAAACAAAAGGCGATTTAACCGCCTTTTTATAAAAACCTTACTTTTTAGCTAGGTATTGTGCGGCTTGCTTAGCAAAATAGGTCAATATTCCATCGGCGCCTGCACGCTTAAATGCAAGTAAAGACTCCATTATAGTAGCTTCCTCACTTAACCAACCGTTATCAATAGCTGCTTTGTGCATTGCATACTCGCCACTTACCTGATATGCGAAAGTAGGTACACCAAACTCGTCTTTAACACGACGTACAATATCTAAATAAGGCATGCCAGGCTTAACCATGACCATATCAGCGCCTTCTTGTAAGTCTAATGCGACCTCACGTATTGCTTCATCAGAGTTTGCAGGGTCCATTTGGTAGGTTTTTTTATCGGCACCTTTTAAGTTCCCAGCAGAACCTATTGCATCTCTAAATGGGCCATAGTAGCTAGATGCGTATTTAGCTGAGTAGGCCATAATACGGGTATGCACAAACCCATCAGCTTCAAGTGCTTCACGAATTGCAGCAATACGGCCATCCATCATGTCCGAAGGGGCAATTACATCGGCGCCCGCTTCTGCATGCGAGAGTGCTTGTTTAACTAAAATTTCGGTGGTTACGTCGTTTATTACATAGCCTGTGTCATCAATAATGCCGTCTTGACCGTGCGTCGTGAATGGATCAAGTGCACCATCAGTAATTACACCCAACTCAGGAAAGGCTTCTTTTAAAGCGCGAACAGTACGTTGCACTAAGCCATCGTCATTATATGCTTCTTCGGCAAATAGTGATTTTTTGTCCGCAGGGGTTACCGGAAAAATAGCAACGGCAGGTACGCCAAGTTCAACAAGTTCTTTTGCCTCAAGCAATAGTAAATCTATCGATAGACGTTCAATACCAGGCATTGATTCAATTGCTTCGCGGCGATTTTTACCTTCAAGTACAAATACAGGGTAAATTAAATCGTTTACGCTAAGTTGGTTTTCGGCCATTAAGCGGCGAGAAAAGTCGCTGCGGCGCATTCTGCGCATGCGAGTATACGGGAAAAGGTCTAATCCTGATTGGGCCATATTAATATGCTCCTACTGTGGTAATGGAAAAGTGATTACTTGATTACGGCCATGTTGCTTTGCGTAATAAAGTGCTTTGTCGGCGCACTCAGTAAAAATTTGAGGATTGCTAACATCATCAGCAATGCTGGTGTATACACCAGCGCTAATTGTAAATTGAATATCATTATTGGCAACCGTTACTGTACTGGCTGAGATAGCTGCTCGTATTTTTTCAGCTATGTCTTGTGCACCTTCGCTGGGGGTATTAGGTAATAGCACCACAAACTCTTCACCGCCATAACGAGCAACTTCATCGAGTGGTCGCTTTAAATGATCTTTTATAAGGTCAGATACAGCTTTAATAACTTGATCGCCAATTATGTGTCCGTATGTATCGTTAATGCTTTTGAATCGGTCTATATCAAGCATAACAATACTAAGCGGCGTTTGTTCACGGCGAGACCGACGAAGCTCCATTATTAGCTTTTTATCAAAAAAGCGTCTGTTTTTTATTCCGGTTAAAGCGTCTTCGGTATTGAGTAACTCAAGTGAGCGGTTTTTTTCTTCAAGTTCTCTGAGTGTAATTTGTAATTCAAAGGTGCGTTCGTCGACTTGTGATTCGAGTTCTTGGCGTGTTTTTTCTTGTAACTTTAAGCGCTCTTTAAGTAGCGTATCTTGAGCCGCATTTTCAGCAATCAAGGTTTGCTGAGCAATTACTTCTTCATCACGTTGCAAAATAAATAACTTCATTACACTGTAGCATAGACAAAATGTGCAGCTAAAAAAGCATGTAAATACAAATGCTAATGTACTTCTGTCAAAGGCGTATAGCCCTATTACTGCAACAATAAAATAAAGCATCACCACCAAGAAAAAAACTAATACGAGCAGTAGCGCTTTATTAGGTTTAGAAGGTGATAAACGTATGCACATAAGTGTAGTTGCAATATAAAAGCCTAAAACGATTGGGATAGTAGTTAAGCAAAATAGTGTCACTATATGGTTTGGAAATAGCCAAATAAATAATAACGAGACACCTAATGCGTTAACTACCACTTTTTGAACCGTTAGTAAAAAAGAGGGCTTTGGATGGCAAATTTGCTTTTGTAAAGGCAAAAACATTAAAGCAATAAGCATAAGTAATACAGGGATCATAACTTGCTGTAATGCTGGCAAATTAGGATGAATATATTTTAGGCCAAAGCCACAAATGTAGGCTAATAAACTACCTAATGTGAGGGTAATTAAACCAGCATAAACAAAATAACGTTTACGTGAAAAACTATATAAAACTAAGCAACTCACACCTAAAGAAAATATAAAACCAATCAATAAGCCATAGAGTAAATTAAGTTTACCTTTATGTGCCAAATAAGCTTCTGGTTGCCACAGCGTTAAAGGGACTCGCAAGCCGGAGCTATTCGTCACTCTCATAATAATAATGGTTTCGCTATTTGCAGGGCTAATTAATTTAACTAATAAAGATTCACTCTTAATCGCACGTTTATCAAGGGGGTATGCATCGCCAATTTGGGTGTGAGAAATTAATTGCGAGTTATGTAACTGATATACTTGAACGTCGTTTAGCAGAGGGTTGTTTAGTGACAACAGTTGTTCGGTATTATAACTAAGCGTGTTTTTTATTTTAAATTTTATCCACACAGAACGCTGCTCTAGTCCTAAATTAAGAGGTTTTCCTGTGTTTTTTAGCCACTGTATATGGCCACTTTGTTGTGCACTTAATAGCGATGTTGGTTCAAAAGAGTAATACAGATTATTGATGTTTTGAGAGTTAAAATCGTGTTTTATTATTACCGGGTTTGCGAAAGAGCAAAAAGTGCAAAGGAATACCAATAGGCTTAAAAGTGCCTTTGCATAGGCCATTAACGATCTTCTAAACCAAAAACACGGTGAAAATTTTCTGTAGTTTTACGGGCTACAACTTCTTCATCTATTTGATAAAGTTGTGCAACCGTTTGACAGATATAAGGAAGCAGGGCAGGTTCATTTTTACGCGATTTAGGTTTTGGCTTAACTGTTCGTGGAATTAAAAATGGCGCGTCAGTTTCTATTAATAATCGATCTAGAGGAATACTAGGCACTAGTTGTTGTAAATCTTTACCACGCCTTTCATCACATACCCAACCTGTTATACCAATATACAGACCTAAATCTAAATATTGCTTAAGAGCTACTGAGTTACCCGTAAAGCAATGAAGCACACCGCGAATATTAAACTCTTTTAGAATGCTCAACATATCGTCACTTGCATCACGTTCATGTAAGTAAACAGGTAAATCTAATTTTTCGGCAAGCACTAGGTGGCGTCTAAAAACACTACGCTGTACATCGCGAGGTGAAAAGTCACGGTTATAATCAAGGCCGCATTCACCAATCGCTATGACTTGCTTATTGTTTGCAAGTGCAGTTAATTGTACTTCTAATTCATTCGTCGCCGATTTAGCATCATGCGGGTGGACACCCGCCGTAGAATATTGAAGATGTTTTATCGCAAGTTCAAGTGATTGCTGACTACTTGCAATATCACAACCTATAATAAGCATATTTGTAACCCCGGCTTCGCTTGCGCGGGTAATTACATCACGATGCTGGTCATCAAATTGATGATTAGTTAAGTTAACCCCAGCATCAATTAACGTATATGACATTACTTAGTACGTTTAACGCGAATAGAGCGGTTTTTACCGTCTTTTTTCAGTAAGAAAGAGCTGAATGCACCGCGACTAATTATAATTGTATCATTTTCTTTTAAACGCATGCTGTCAGAGCCAATTTGGCGCCATTGTTGGCCGTTATCTAGTGAAATAATTAACTCGCCATAAGCAGCTTCATCAATTGATGTAATCATGGCTTTTATTTCAGTTTCTTTCTCTACTTGCTCTTCTATTTTATGCTCTAAACCAAAATTGTCAGCTTTTGCCTTTGCTTGAATTGGTGCTGCAGCTACGACTTGAGGCACATTGTTAGCCGTTGGTGGAGTGAGCGTTTTTGTTATTGTTGGCTTTGTTAGTGATTTACCAGCAATTGTATTGTCATAGCAAAGTAATCGGTTAAAGTCATTTTCAATAAAGCTACATGCTTGCAGGGCCTGAGTATTAAATTCAGTTTGCGCAGCAAAAGTAGGCGCACTTAATAAAACCAATAGTGAGAGTAGTTGTTTTTTCATTTTATTCCTCAGATTCTTTTTGTGGTTTGGCGGTATAAAATTTTGCTAAAATTAAACCTAGTTCAAACAAAAGAAGCATCGGAAATGCTAATAATGTTTGTGATAAAACATCAGGCGGTGTTAAAAACATTGCCACTACAAATACACCCACCACGATATAAGGGCGCTTTTCTTTTAAGCTTGTTGTTGTTGTTGCGCCACTCCAGCATAGCAACATAATTGCCACTGGAATTTCGAAAGCGACACCGAATGCAAAAAATAGTTTTAATACAAACCCTAAATAGCTACTTATATCGGGGGCAAGAGTCATCATCTCTGGGCCGGTACTTGTAAAAAAGCCTAAAATAATTGGCAGAACTACAAAATAACAAAAAGCTATGCCGCCATAAAATAATATTATACTTGAGGCGAGAATGGGCATGAGCATTTTCTTTTCGTGCTGATATAACCCCGGTGCTATAAAGCCCCAAATTTGATGCAATATCCACGGAATCGACGCAAATAAAGCGACAAATAAAGTAAGTTTGAAAGGTGCAAAAAAGGGTGCAGTTACATCAGTTGCAATCATAGTCGCAGTACTTGGCAAATGCGAAACTAACGGCTGTGCAACAAAGGCGTAAATATCATTCGCAAAATATACTATGGCAATGAAAATAACTAAAATGCTCAATAGTGCTTTTATTAGCCGATCACGTAACTCAATTAAATGCGCTACAAACCCCGATTTTACTTCCTCAGCCATTATTTTTTATACCATGTAGTAAGTTGACCACAAAGTGAGAGATAAATTTCACTTTTTTTCATCAAGTTGTTGGTTATTTGATGTATCAGGTTGTGTTTTTTTGTAGCTGTGAGTAACTGACTCCGCCGCTTTTTGTAGCTCTGTTAATGAACTTTGTAGCTCAGGGCTTAAATCTTTTAATTCTTGCTGTTCTGCTTTTTTAAGGTTTTCGTGCAGCTCATGAATACGAAGCTCTTCACTTACTTCGGCTTTTACTGAGTTGGCAAGTGATTTAGCGGTTTTAACCCATTTACTCACTGTTCTAATCGCAACAGGTAAGCGCTCAGGGCCGAGCACCACTAAACCCACAATAAAAATAACAACAAGTTCCCACATGCCCATACTAATTAAACCTTATTGTTATCTTTGTTTTTTTCAGTATCGGTTGAGTTGTCAGCAGTGTTTTTTTCTGATTGTTGAATTTGCTCGGATTTCTCTTTTTCGCTCATTTGATCATCCGACATTGCTTTTTTGAAGCCTTTAACAGCGCCTCCAATGTCACCACCCATACCGCGTAGTTTTTTTGTGCCAAAAAGTAAAACTATGATCGCTAAAACAATTAATAATTGCCAAATACTAATACCACCAAAACCCATGGTTTTCTCCAATATATAAAACGGTTAAATGTATATTTTAAATACTAATTATACGCCCAATAGCGCAAATAGCACTCAGTTTATGCGTTGCGCCATGCTGCAATAAAGCTAATAGCAGATAAGGCTATTGCAATGCTTGCAGCTACTAAATCGTGCTGTAAATAACAAAGTGTTGCCATAATCATTGTAGCACTACCAAATAAACTCAATATTAAAGGTTTATGAGATACCTTTTGTTCTTGAGGTTGATGAGCGTGTGGTGCACGCTTTAAATTTTGGTAAATTAGATCAGGTAGTTCAGGCATTTTTTCAGCCCAAAATGGCAAGTTAGCATACATTTGCTTCAGTACTGATAGCGGTCCAACTTGCTGCTTCACCCAATCTTCTAAAAAGGGTTTGGCTGTTTTCCATAAGTCGAGTTGCGGGTAAAGCTGACGCCCTAATCCTTCAACGTATAATAAGGTTTTTTGTAGCAATACTAATTGCGGTTGTACTTGCATGTTAAAACGACGTGCAGTATTAAATAGATTTACGAGTACGTGACCAAATGAAATTTCGGCCAAAGGTTTATTAAATATAGGCTCGCAAACTGTGCGAATCGCAAATTCAAATTCTTCAATGCTAGTATCTGGTGGTACCCAACCAGAATCTACGTGTAGCTGTGCAACTTGGCGATAATCACGATTAAAAAAGGCGATAAAGTTTTCAGCTAAATAGCGTTTATCTTCTTTGCTTAACGTACCAACTATACCGCAATCAATACCGATATACATTGGATTTTCAGGATGCTCGCGAGAGACGAATATATTACCAGGGTGCATGTCAGCATGAAAAAAGCTGTCTCTAAACACCTGCGTAAAAAACACTTCTACGCCGCGCTCAGCAAGTAATTTCATATTAGTGTTTTGCGCCAGTAATGCATCCGTATCAGACACAGGTATACCGTAAATACGCTCCATTACCAGCACATTGCTACGGCTGTAATCACTGTAAACTGCAGGGATATATAATGAATCAGAGCCTTCAAAATTGCGTTTTAGTTGAATGCCATTGGCACCTTCGCGCATTAAGTCGAGCTCGTCTAGGAGTGTTTTTTTGTATTCTTTAACCACTTCAACGGGGCGTAGACGTTTTGATTCGTTATGGACTTTTGCAAGTACCTTAGCGAGCTTTTCCATTAACGCTAAGTCGGCATTAATTTGCTCGTAAATATTGGGTCTAATAACCTTAATGACTACATCTTGCTCAATGCTTTGCTCATCAATAAGCTTTGCTGTATGTGCTTGCGCTATAGATGCTGAGGCCAGTGGAATTTGTGAAAACTCACTAAACAACTCACTTATGTCGTTAATTTCTAGGGCTTTTTCTATAATTTTTTGTGCAAGTGCGCCTTCAAATGGCTGAACTTGATCTTGTAAAAATGCAAGCTCTAAAGCGATATCATGAGGGAGTAAGTCACGACGAGTTGAGAGCATTTGGCCAAACTTAATCCAAACAGGACCAAGCTCTTGTAGTGCCAAACGTAAGCGTAGCCCTGCAGGTTTTTCTTTGTGCTGATTACGCAGCCAAAACAAACTGCCACGAGCTACTCTACCAAACCAAGGGATCTTATGTTTTGGAATTAGCTCGTCTAGCCCATAGCTAAGTAAAGTTTTGGTGATGTTATACAAGCGTGCAGTCGACACAAAAAATCCTTAGCGGGTGTTTGAAGGTGAAAAAGAGTTTAACAAGGTATTTATACGCTGCTCAACGGCAGCGACTTGGCCTTTGAGTTCTCTATTTTTTTGTTTAAATTGCTCAAGTTCTAATGGGTGAATAGTAATTGCGAGCTCATCTTGGCATAAACTTGTAAGCATTGTACTTATTTTAGTGTTGGTTTTGCTGCTCTTTTGTTTTAGTTTCTTTAAGTGCAGATATAACTGCTGAGCGGGGGTATCGCCAATGTATCTAGAGAGCTGTTCAGGCCAATCAATATCAATGCCTGAAAACGCATTGCTATAAGTTTGCGCAATATTTAAATCGCCTTGTAAGTCGAGCTTATCTTGGCGAATTAACTGGGTAAGCATAGCTGGGTTTTTAAGCGCTAAAAGCGTGTCTATGTCTGCGCTGATCATACAATCTGCGTTTTCATTATTTTGAGCACTGTATAAGTGTAATTGCTCAGCGCTATAAACAAGTTGGATGCTTTGTTGCCAATCTCTTACTTCAACCACTAAGCGCTGATATTTAACTGCGCTTAGCTTTTGAGATAATTGTGGGTCAAGGCTAAGTGCTTGATTTAGTACACGCTCAATAAGCGAGAGTACAAAACTAGGTAACATAAAAAATTCAGATGGCATTGCATCATTATTATTTTTTGTTATTTTCTCAAGCGCCATAACTGCTAGCCTTAATATTTAAAACCACGATGCAGCGCAACAATTCCGCCTGTGAGGTTTTGGTATGTTGTTTGCTCAAAGCCTGCATCTTCCATCATCGCTTTTAGCGTGTCTTGATCTGGATGCATACGAATAGATTCAGCTAAATACTTATACGATTCACTGTCGTTAGCAACTAGCTTACCCATTGTAGGCAATAAATTAAATGAGTAAAAATCGTAAGCTTTACTAAGTACGTCATGCTCTGGTTTTGAAAACTCTAAAACAAGTAAACGACCACCTGGCTTTAAAATGCGGTACATAGAGCGTAATGCTTTGTCTTTATCGGTAACGTTACGTAAGCCAAAGGCAATAGTGATCACATCAAAGCTATTATCTGGGAACGGCAGCATTTCTGCATTCATTTGTACGTAGTCTATATTGCCCACTAACCCAAGATTATGTAGTTTTTCACGACCAACTTTAAGCATAGATGAGTTTATATCACCTAAAACAACTTGACCCGTTTCGCCAACTAATTGACTAAATTTTGCAGTTAAGTCGCCAGTACCGCCGGCTAAATCGAGTACATGATGGCCTTTACGAACACCTGAGCTTGCAATAGTTTGACGTTTCCATAAACGATGCACACCAAAAGACATTAAATCATTCATTACATCGTATTTTGCAGCTACTGAGTGAAATACATCAGCAACCATAGAAGCTTTGTCGTTCTCGGCTACTGTTTTATAACCAAAATGCGTGGTCTTTTGTTCGGTTTCGTTCATGATTAATCTCTATCGTGACAATAGAGGTTAGTGTACTTTATTGTACGCAGTAGGTGCAATTTGAATATGATTTATCAGGTAATTTATTGCCCTGCAGTGTAACTACTTTGCCCTAATGAACGTGCTTTAAAAGCCGCATGAGATGCTTTTTTTGCTAACTGATTAAAATCATCTTCTTGTTGATGCTGTGCAATTCCTAGTGATAAGCCAATACTTGGTAGCTTGATACCTGTTTTTGAACTAACAAAGCGTAGCTTTTCGACCCCATTTCGTACTTTCTCGGCTATCACATTGGCCGTATCTGGGTCGATGTCGGCGAGCAAAACAGTAAATTGATCTTTAGCTGTGCGACCAGGTAAGCCACTTTGAAAAACATATTTTTGCACTTGCTTAGCTACCTTACTCAAAATGACTTCACCAATAATATCACCATAATTTTTAGTAAAGTGGTCAAGGTTGTCTATTTGAATCGCTATTGCGCAAATAGATTTTTGTTGATTAGTCCACACTTGAGTTTGTTGCGTTAAATAATGGCGCTTATAAAGCCCTGTTTGGCTATCAATAATATGCTGTTTACGAAGTTGAGTTAGGTGCTTTTGTGTTTTTTCGTGTAGTTGTTTGGCTTTGCTTAGTTCTTGCTTAAATTGCTTATGTTGGTTGAGTAATTCGGCGGTTTGATTATGAAGTACTTCAAGCGCTTGACGGCTTTGTTCTATGTTGTTCTCATCTAGCGAATGTACGCATTCGCTTACTTGACCCGCAAAGCGAATTATTTGCTTTTCAGTAGCTTGAGAATTTTGAGAAAGTGAGTTTATAACACCATCAACATTTTGAATCATGTTAACTTGCGCTTTGTGCCCAGTATTTAAAAACTCAGAATGTAGCTGTTCAATTAAAACGCTATCTATATTGTCTTCAACAGCAATAGCACGGTCTAAAGCTTTATTTAGCTTGAGATTAGTTTGACTGGTATAAGCATAAATAACTTGATAATTCAGCGGCGTAGGTGGGAGCGCATAACGCTCTAAAAAAACACACACTTTGGTCATTTTTTCTTGTGCAATAGCCATGGAATCATGGAACATCATTTTTTAAATACCAACTAAGTACGCATAAGTGCAAATTCGAATATCTCATTCCATGAGGCGGTTATGCGTCCGAGCTTTTTATTATTTTTTACTACAGTAATCGTTATGTGCGTTATTTAAAAGTAAAAACAGATGTTAGGGAACTTAAATTTTACTTTAGCAGCTTGATAGCTGTTTTTCTCATCAATTAAGCTTATTATTAACTCTGTTAGTGTCGCTTTCCACTTTAATACACTTGTTTTTAGTAAGGTTTATTAATTAAAGTTGGTCTCATTTACTTGCTATTTATTTAGCCTGCGATAGCTTTGTGAAATTAATAACACTGCTAAGTTACATTATAATGAATCATTTTTTAATTAAGCCACTTCGCCAATATTTATTTGGCATCACGGTTTTGTGCTCATTGAGTGCATGCCAAATAACAACACCAAATGCCAATAAACAATTCACCCAAGTAGCGAAAAGCATTGTCGATTATAGGCAAAGTACTAATCCTTATAGAAACTTAGAGGGAGTTGAAGGTTACTTATTACCAAATTTATCGCCCGAATTTTTAGCACAAGAATATAAAAATAAAACGCGATTACTTGCTGAATTAGACACTATTAATATTGAAAAGCTAAGCGATGAAAATCAAATTAACTTCGATATTATTCGAGCTCAAGTACAAAACAGTGTCGATGAATATGTATTTAATGCGCACTATATGCCGCTCACCTCTGAATATGGGTTTCATTCTGGTTTGTCGTACATGATAAATAGCTCTCAATATAAAAACCCGGAAGATTACCAAGTGTATCTTGCACGATTGGCGCAAGTTCCGCGCTTTTTTGAGCAAAACATGTATTGGATGAAAAAAGGGCTTGAGACTGGGCTTACTCAACCTAAAGCTGTATTGGAAGGTTATGAAGATTCAATTAATGCTTACATTGTTGACGATGTAACTACATCTGAGTTTTATAAACCTTTTTTAACTAATACAGCGGGTTTGAGCGACAGTGAATTTAAAGCACTACAACAAAAAGCCAAAATCATTATAAAAAAAGAGGTTATAAAATCTTATAAAGGTTACTTAGTGTTTTTTACGCAGCAGTATCGACCTTTTGCACGTACAAGTATTGGCATATCAGAAACACCTAATGGCGAAGCGTTTTATAAAAATAGAGCTAAGTACTACACCACCACCGACATGACACCTAAAGAGATTCACGAACTTGGCTTAAAAGAAGTTGAGCGAATTCGTAGTGAAATGGAAAACGTAATAGCAGAGGTAGGTTTTAAAGGCACGTTTGCTGAATTTATCCACTTTTTACGCACTGATCCACAATTTTACGCTACAACACCAGAGCAGCTTTTAAAAGAAGCATCTTATATTGCTAAAAAAATGGATGCACAACTGCCTAAGTTATTTCATACCTTACCGCGCAAACCTTATGGTGTAGCACCTGTACCGGCCAGTATTGCACCTAAATACACAACCGGTCGATATTCAGGCTCTAATCGAGATGATGAAGCAGGGTATTATTGGGTAAATACTTACGCTTTAGATAAGCGTCCTTTGTATGTTTTGGAAGCATTAACGCTGCACGAAGCAGTGCCAGGTCATCATTTACAGATATCACTTAATGCAGAGCTTGAAAATCTGCCGAGCTATCGTCGTGATGCTTACCTTTCGGCATTTGGCGAAGGTTGGGGGCTTTACTCTGAATATTTAGGTTTAGAAGCAGGCTTTTACCAAGACCCATATAGCCGTTTTGGTCGTTTGACGTATGAAATGTGGCGAGCAGCGCGTTTAGTTGTTGATACAGGTATGCATACGTATGGCTGGAGTCGCGAGCGTGCCATGAACTTTATGAGCGAAAATACAGCGCTTTCGTTGCATAACGTTAAAACCGAAACCGATCGTTATATTACATGGCCTGCACAGGCGCTTTCGTACAAAATAGGTGAGCTAACTATTAAGCGTTTACGCGCTGAGGCAGAGCAAGCGCTAGGAAAAAACTTTGATATTCGTGAATTTCATCATCAAATATTACGTCATGGTTCAGTGCCTTTATCAGTGCTAGAAACACAAGTACGCATGTATATAAAAAATGAATCAGTTAAGCTGGAAAGTAAATAAGTATAATTTTAAAAAATGGGTACTGAGTTGTTTTTATAGCTATTTAAGTTACTAGTTTGTTGGTAAGTGTTTGTATTTGTTATTTTAAGCAAGCAAGTTAGTAAATATAATGAGCCATTTAGTTCATTAAAACGGTCAGTATTTATTAGGTATTATTTTAAAAATCACCAAGGGTCATAAATGAGCAATTTTATAATGTTTAGTATCGATATATTTGCAAGTATGTTTATAGTTGTACTCGGGTTCGTTGTGCTTACTGTTATTATTTTTTATATTCGAGATGTAACGCAAACAAAGCATGCTATTAGACGTAATTACCCTGTTATTGGTCGCTTTCGATATTTTTTTGAACGCCAAGGGGAGTTTTTTAGACAGTACTTTTTTGCTCAAGATAGAGAAGAAATGCCGTTTAACCGCGCAGAGCGAAGCTGGGTTTATCGTGCAGCAAAAGATGTTGACCGTACAGCTGCGTTTGGTTCTACGCAAAGCTTAGAAGTAACAGGTACGGTTATGTTTATGAACTGTGCTTTTCCTACTTTAGATGAAGAAGCACTCGACCCGAGCAATGTTACTTTGGGTCCATACTGTAAAACACCTTACACAACCAACTCGTTATTCAATGTATCTGGTATGAGTTTTGGTGCGCTTTCAAAGCCAGCTGTACGAGCCTTATCAAAAGGGGCAAAACTAGCAGGTTGTTGGATGAACACCGGTGAAGGGGGGTTAAGCCCTTATCACTTAGAAGGGGGGGCTGATATTGTTTTCCAAATTGGTACCGCTAAATATGGTGCACGAGACGAGCACGGTAATTTAAGTACTGAAAAACTTAAAGAAATAGCGGCTCACGAACAAGTAAAAATGTTTGAACTTAAAATGAGCCAAGGCGCAAAACCAGGTAAAGGTGGTATGTTACCAGGGCGCAAAGTCAACGCCGAAATAGCTAAAATTAGGGGTATACCAGAAGGGCAAGATTCTATTAGCCCCAATGGTCATCCTGAAATTAAAAACCCAGCCGATATTCTCGATATGATTGCCACTGTACGTAACGCGACAGGAAAGCCTACAGGCTTTAAAGCGGTAATTGGTGCTTACGGATGGTTAGAAACGTTGTTCGCTGAAATAAACCACCGTGGTATAGAGTCTGCACCTGACTTTATTACCATAGATAGTGCTGATGGTGGTACGGGCGCAGCACCACAACCGCTTATGGATTCGGTTGGTTTACCACTGCGCGAAAGTTTACCGCTTGTAGTTAACATGCTTGAAAAACATGGGCTGCGAGATCGTATTAAAATAATCGCCTCAGGTAAATTAATTGTTCCTTCAAAGGTTGCTTGGGCGTTAGCGCTCGGTGCTGATTTTGTTGTATCGGCTCGGGGGCATATGTTTGCACTGGGCTGTATTCAGGCAATGCAATGTAATAAAGATACCTGTCCGACGGGTATCACTACGCATAACGAGCGTTTGCAACGTGGTTTAAATGTAGCTGATAAAGCGCAGCGAGTAGCTAACTATAATAAATACATTCATTACGGAGCTGGCCTAATAGCTCATTCTTGTGGTGTGACTAGTGCACGCGAATTAAAACGTGAACATGTACGTATAGTGCAAGAAAGTGGTTTATCAGAACCGCTCGATAAAATTTACGAAAACTATAAGTAAGTTTTTAACTAACTAAAAAAGGCGCTAAT
>NZ_PJAV01000112.1:0-23297 GCF_002836695.1 Pseudoalteromonas sp. 78C3 | reverse complement strand
TACACTAACTGTTAGTAAAAATGACCAAGAGTTAGGAAATATGAGCCAATATCGCCAACAGGATAATTTACTCGGCCAATCAGATAGCTTTCTGTCTGTATTAGATCAGGTATCGCAACTGGCTAATTTAGATAAACCGGTACTTATTATTGGTGAACGCGGCACAGGTAAAGAGCTAATAGCAGCACGCTTACACTTTTTATCAAAGCGTTGGGATCAAAACTACGTAAAACTTAACTGTGCAGCACTTAACGAAAACTTACTCGAAAGTGAATTGTTTGGCCACGAAAGCGGTGCTTTTACGGGGGCAAGCAAACGCCACGAAGGTCGTTTTGAACGCGCTAACAGCGGCACACTGTTTTTAGATGAATTAGCTAATACCTCAGCTATGGTACAAGAAAAACTGCTGCGCGTTATAGAATACGGTGAGTTTGAACGTGTTGGCGGCAAACAAACTGTAAAAGTAGATACACGCTTAGTGTGTGCCACAAACGAAGACCTCCCTTATTTAGCTGAGCAAGGTGAATTTAGAAGTGACTTACTCGATCGCCTTGCCTTTGATGTAATTACCCTGCCGCCACTGCGCGAACGCCAAGACGATATTATGCTTCTTGCTGAGCAGTTTGCGATGAATATGGCACGCGATTTAGAGTGGGAACTGTTTAGCGGTTTTACCCGAAGCGCAACAGAAACACTGCTTAGTTATGATTGGCCTGGTAATATTCGTGAACTTAAAAATGTGGTTGAACGCAGTTTGTATCGCCACGGTAGTGAACATATCCCCGTTCACCAGATTATTTTAGACCCATTCGATAGCCCATTTAGACCAAAAGCGCGCATTAAAGCACCTATAGCGGCTCAAACTGTTAATGCCGAGCCTATTGTTGTTGCGCCGCCGATTACTCAAACAAGCAGTAATATCGCCGTCGATATTCAATTTCCGTGCAGCTTAAAAGAGCGCTCAAACGACTTTGAAATAAACATGATTAATAAAGCGCTCGAACATAGCCAATTTAATCAAAAGAAAACTGCAGAAGTACTTGGTTTAACGTATCATCAATTACGTGGTTATCTTAAAAAATACAACTTGTTGGATCAACAATAGTCAGAGGTTATGCGGGTGCATAAATTATTACTTGTTTTGCTTGCCACCACTTTAGTTGGTTGCCTTGATAGCAAAGAAGAAATCATAGAAGAAAAAAACCAAGGCTTAGTTTATTGCGCTGAAGCTAACCCTGTGTCGTTTAATCCGCAAGTCACGACCACCGGTTCAACTATTGATATAATTGCTAACCAATTATACGACCGCTTAATTAGCATTGACCCTGTTACGGCAGAATTTCAAAGTGAGTTAGCGACCGATTGGAAAATTAGTAAAGATGGTAAATCGGTTACCTTTACCTTGCGTAAAGATGTAAAGTTTCATACAACTTCTTATTTTACCCCATCGCGGGATTTTAACGCCGACGACGTTATATTCACCTTTAGCCGATTATTCGATGTATACAATCCATATCACTTTGTGGGCGATGCCAATTACCCGTATTTTCAAAGTGTGGGGATTGATCAACTTATTCGTAAAATTGTGCGCGTGTCTGACTACCAAGTGCGTTTTGAATTGTTTAATCCTGAAAGCAGCTTTTTAGCTAATATGGCCACCGACTTTGCCGTGGTACTTTCAGAAGAATACGCCATGGAACTTAAGAAAAAAAACCAAGAAAACTTATTTGATCAGTACCCTATTGGCACCGGCCCGTATATTTACAAAGAATACCGCCGAGATCACCTTGTACGCTTTTACCGTAATCCACTTTACTGGAAGCACGACGTTGCACTTGAACAATTGGTTTACGACATAACCCCTAACGGCACTACGCGTATAGCAAAAATGCTGACTAAAGAGTGCGATGTAACGGCTCATCCAAGTAGTGCGCAATTGAGTATTTTAGCGCAACGTGATGATATAAACGTTGAAAAAGAAACGAACTTAAACATAGGTTATTGGGCGTTTAATACAGAACGTGCCCCGTTTGACGACTTACGCGTACGCCAAGCACTCGCACACGCAATAGATGTAGATAAAATAATGCAGGCGGTTTATTACGGTAACGGTACTCGCGCACAATCTATTTTGCCGCCAACCTCTTGGGCGTTTGAGCCACAAGAAGATATACCTACGTTTGATCCAGAACTTGCTAAAAAGTTACTTATTGAAGCAGGCTTACCTGATGGCTTTGATATGACGATATGGGCTATGCCTGTGAGTCGTATTTATAACCCTAACGCGCGAAAAATGGCTGAGCTTATGCAAAGTGATTTACGCAAAGTGGGCGTTAATGTAAGCATTGTAGAATATGAGTGGAACACGTTTATTCAACGTATTGGCGAGCATAGGCACGACAGTGTATTACTTGGTTGGGCCGCAGATACACCCGATCCTGATAACTTTTTTAGCCCACTACTGAGTTGTACCGCTACTTTTAGTGGTAAAAACCCAGCAAACTGGTGTAATCCCCAATTTGACTTATTGCTTACTCAAGCACTAGACACCACTGATTTAAACAAACGTAAAAAATACTACGAAGACGCACAAAGCTTAATTATTCAAGAGCTGCCGTTATTACCGATTGCTCATGGCCTGCGCTTTCAAGCGAGTAGCGCCGATGTGGAAGGCATAACACTTGGCCCGTTTGGCGCTATTTCGCTTGCCAATGCGAGGAAAAAATAATGATCTTAGATTATATTTTACGTCGCCTTGGTTTGTTCTTTTTTATGATACTGATGCTCAGCGTATTTACGTTTTCACTGGCGTATTTATTTCCCGGTGATCCGCTAAGTAATTTAAGCGGCATACCAAGTAGTAACTTTGCACAGCATAGTGAGCTTGAAGACAAATATTTATATAACAGCAATTACTTTATGCAATACATTGCCTTTTTAGGGCGAATATTTCAGGGTGATTGGGGGCTTTCATTTGCTTCTGGTAATAGTGTGTTTAGCCATATTGTTGATTTGCTACCGGCTACTTTAGAGCTAAGCGTATACGCATTAATAGTATCGGTTTTTATTGGTGTACCGACTGGCATTTTAGGCTCTGGCTATCATAAACGTTGGCCCGACAAGCTTATAAACTCTACCACTATGGTGGGTTATTCAATGCCTGTATTTTGGCTCGCATTGTTATTAATAATGGTTTTTTCATTAAAGCTTGGCTGGTTTCCTATGTCGGGAAGAATGGGGCTCCTTTACGAAATACCCGCCAGTACTGGGTTTATTTTAATTGATATTGCACTGGCTGGCTTTCCATATAAAGGAATGGCCTTTGTTGATGCGCTGCGCCATTTAACACTTCCGACTATTGTACTGGCTATGTATCCAACCACTGTATTAGTGCGCTTTACTCGCGAGTCTATGCTTAAAGTAATGGATCAAAACTTTATTAAAACAGCTAGGGCAAAAGGCCTTAATCGCCGCCAACTTATCATGCACCATGCACTGCGCAATGCATTACTGCCGGTAATTAAGCAAATTGGTTTGCAATTTAGTACGCTAATAACGCTTGCGATGATTACCGAAGTTATTTTTTCGTGGCCGGGTATTGGCCGATGGTTAATCGATAGTATTTATCAGCGTGACTTTCCTGCAATTCAAGGCGGGTTAATGGCAGTGTCTTTATTTGTTATTTTAGCTTCTATTACAGCTGAGCTTACTTACACTTTATTCGATCCACTCTCGCGGAATCAGGCCCATGGCAAAGTTTAATTTATTTTCTGAAGAGTCGAATAAATCGCCACTCGCGCGATTTTGGCGAAAGTTTAAAAATAACCACCCTGCTTTGGTTGGTTTATGGATATTTATGGCGTTTGCATTATTGGCCGCCACCGCTCCTTTTTTAGCCCCCTATGGTGTAAATCAACAGCATAGCGATGCACTACTTATTCCGCCATCGTGGCGAGAAATGGGCGATGTACGCTTTATTTTAGGCACCGATGATTTAGGCCGTGATGTACTCTCGCGCTTAATGAATGGTGCTACGTATACATTTGGTCTTTCTGTCGTAGCTGCCCTGATCACGACTATTTTTGGTGTATTAGTGGGTACTTTTGCAGGGATTAGTAAAGGACTGCGTTCAAGCTTTTTAAATCACTTACTTGATATAACGCTTTCTATTCCTTCTTTGTTATTGGCAATAATAATAATCGCCATACTCGGCCCGGGTTTAATGAATACGGTATGGGCAATTATTTTAGCGCTACTGCCGCAGTTTATTCACTCAGTGCGTAACCTGATTGTTGATGAATTAAGTAAAGACTACATTACTGCGTTTAGACTCGATGGTGCGTCTAATTGGCATATTATATCGCGCGGTATTTTCCCTAATATTTATGAGCATATTGTGGTTATATTCACGATGGCGCTTTCTACCGCTATATTAGATATTTCAGCACTGGGATTTTTAAAATTAGGGGCTCAGCCACCAACGACCGAATGGGGCGCAATATTAGCCGAAAACTTAGGCCTTATTTATTTAGCGCCGTGGACTGTAGCGCTACCTGGTGTGCTGTTATTTTTAGCCGTGTTATCTACTAATTTAGTGGGCGATGGCCTGCGACAAGTGCTAAAAGCACGTAAGGCTGATTAAATGCAATTACTCGATGTTCGTAACTTAACAATTGAACTACGTACCTCTGAAACTGTAATTAGAGCCGTAGACAGAGTGAGCTTTAGCTTAAAAGAGGGCGAAGTACATGCGCTTGTGGGCGAGTCTGGCTCTGGTAAAAGCCTAATAGCAAAAGCGATTATTGGTGTATTGAACGAACGCTGGGACATTACTGCCGACCGTATTCATTGGCGCGGCGTAGACTTAATGCGTTTAAGTCCAGAGAAACGCCGTAAAATAGTAAGCCAAGATATAGCGATGATCTATCAAGATCCAAGTCGCTGCCTTGACCCAACCGCTAAAATATTTGACCAAATTGCCGAAACATTGCCAGAGATCGCAACTAAAGGTTTCTTTTTAAAGCGCAACCGCGAGAGAAAAGACAGAGTAAAAGCGCTTATTCATAAAGTGGGCATTAAAAACCACGAAGCAGTACTAAGTAGTTACCCTCATGAGCTCTCAGAAGGCGTATGTCAAAAAGTAATGATTGCAATGGCCATTGCACGCACTCCAAAGCTATTGATAGCAGATGAGCCAACTACAGCGCTTGAGAGCACAACTCGCGCACAAGTATTTAGATTACTAAAAAGCTTAAACCAACTTAAAAACATGTCTATTTTGATGATCTCTCATGAACTTGAAGAGATTGCACATTGGTCGCATGGCATTCATGTTTTATATTGCGGGCAAATGGTTGAAGCAGGCCCAACCCATGAAATATTTAAACAGCCTCGCCATCCATACACGCAAGCATTACTAAAAAGCTTGCCTGACTACGAACAAGGTTTAGCGCATAAAGAACCTTTTTATGCACTTAAAGGGACTATCCCTACTCTGCAACATTTGCCTATTGGCTGCCGCCTCGGGCCACGCTGCCCGCAAGCACAAAAAGCCTGCGTGGTAACTCCCACTCTTACTAAGCATCATGGTCATAGTTATGCGTGCCATTTTCCGTTAATTAAGGACATGAAATAATGCAGCCGCTACTAAAAGTACAAGCGCTTTCAAAAACATTCAATGTGCGAGCTGGGCTTTTTTCACGTAAAAAGTTTGAAGTACTTAAAAATATTTCATTTTGTGTCGGTAAAGGCGAAAGTATTGCCATAATTGGTGAAACAGGTGCAGGTAAAAGTACATTAGCAAAACTACTTTCTGGAGCTGATACTGCTGATAGCGGGCAAATTTTGCTCGAGAATAATATTATCGAAGATAATGGCGTACGCGATAATCAATGCCGGGATATTCGTATGATTTTTCAAGATTCAGCTGCATCGCTCAACCCGGGGTTAACCATTGGCGAAATGCTTGATGATTGCCTGCAATATAATACTGAACTTGATGCTAGTGAACGCACTGAAAAGATTGATGCAACGCTTTCAAAGGTGGGTTTGTTAATCGATCATAAACACTACTACCCGCATATGTTTAGTGTGGGGCAACTACAGCGTGTTGCGTTTGCTCGTGCATTAATTTTAGATCCTAAGGTGATTGTGCTTGATGAAGCTGTTTCGTCTTTAGACCCTTCTATACGCGCGCAAATAGTGAATTTATTACTTAAGCTGCAGCGCGACACAGGCCTTACATATGTGATGATCACCCATCATTTAAGTCTAGTGCGCCACATCAGTGATTATGTGGTTGTACTCGATAAAGGCGAAGTAGTTGAATACGGCCCTACTGAAGATGTTTTTCAAAACCCCCAATCAAAAGTAACGCAGCGATTACTTAGCTGCTAAACGCAGCCTAGCGTGTAATGTAATCTCCTTTATGAAGGTCTTTGTTAAATGCGCAATTTAACAACTAAAACCATAAAGAGGATCTATGCTAAAAAAAACATTACTCACAGGCATTTCATCATTAGCGTTACTACTGCTATCAACAACCTCAATAGCTGACGAAAACTCTAGCTCTAAAAGTTGGGTTGGTGGCGTTGATCATTTAGGTTTAACCGTATCAAACTTAAATGCATCCAAAGCATTTTTTACTGATGTACTTGGTTTTAAAACGCTAGGAAGTGATCCAACCTACCCCGCTTATTTTTTATCAAACAATAAAATAACCATTACATTATGGCGCGTAAAAAATGATGAAAAACGTGTGGAGTTTAATCGGGCAGAAAGTGTGGGCTTACACCATTTAGCACTCAGTGTAGAAAGTATCAAAAAGTTAAGCGAGCTACATACACACTTAAAAATGCAAAATAATATTATTATAGAGTTTGCACCAGAAAACTTAGGTAAAGGTCCAACCCAACATATGATGATAAGAGAGCCTAGCGGCAATCGAATTGAGTTTATTGCCAGAGGTAATTAATACCAATCCGCAATAATACTTAATTAAGCGAATTGGTAATGTACCAACTTTATTTAAGACAATAAAAAAGGCGCTTTAAAAGCGCCTTTCTTTATGAGCTAAAATTAATTATTCAACAGTTTGTGTAGCCGTTGGTAAGTTAAGTTCAGCATTTGCTTTAAGCGCTTCAATAAATACCATGTAGTTTTTATTAGCTTGCGCCATAGTAATGCTTTGTTTTGCTTGAGGGTCAATATTAGCTGCAACTTGTGCATCTGTTACCGACTTAAGCGCAACAATTGCTGCATCACCATTATTTAAATTAACAAGCTCAACTACCGCAGAATCTGCTGGGTGAGCCATTTTAAATGCTTGAGTCACAATAGCAGGTGAAACAGTGTAGCTTTGACGTGTTAACTGCGCTTCTTGACGAACCGTTAAGCTCTGCTCGTTTGCTACATCGTTTAAGCTCTTACCTGCTTGTACTTCTGCAAATAAGCTACGCGCTTTTTCTTTAGCAAGCTCAGATGATTTTTCATTAACTAAACGCGCTTTAATTTGCTCGCTTACTTCATCCAGCGCTTTAGTAGCAGCAGGTTTATGCTCGTTAATACGAACAATAATTGCATGCTCCTCACCAAGCTCAATAACTTCAGAGTTTACTTTATCTTCAAGTAAATCAACTGATGTTAGTGCTGTTACAACTGCAGGGCTGTTTAAAGGCTCTGGTAGAGCATTAAGTGCTAAAAGAGGTGTAGATTTAACTTCCACTTCAGCAACTTCTGCAGCGTCGTCTAAGCGGTCTGAAATTTCAAATGCAAGTGCGCCCATTTCTGTTTGCTTTTCGTAAAACGCATCTACTTTTTCAGCTTGTTCTAATTCAGCACGTAAGTCAGCTTTAACATCGTCATACGCTTTAACTTGTTGTGGTTGAATGTCTGTAAGTTTAATTATGTGATAACCAAACTCAGAAGCAACAACCTCAGAAATGTCACCTTTGTTTTGCAGTGCGAAAGTCGCGTCTTCAAATGCAGGGTCCATTACGTCACGTTCAATCCATTCAAGGTCGCCGCCCATTTCGCCACTAACGATATCGTCAGATGATGATTCTGCTAACTCAGCAAAGTCTGCACCTTGCTCTAGTTGTGCATGAAGTGCATTGGCTTTTTCTTTTGCTGCATCATCGTCTTCACTGTTATCAATTAAGATATGTGATACACGACGTTTTTCAGGTTCTATGTACTGCGCTTTGTTTTGCTCGTAATACGCTTTAACGTCATCCTCGGTTACCGATTCAACATTAATATCTGCTGCTTTAAGCTCAATATAACTTACTGAAATAAGCTCTGGAGATAAAAATTGTGATGCGTTTAGCTCGTAGTAATCAGACACTTCTTGCTCTGATACTTCTACGTCCGCGGCAAGCGCTTCTTTATTAATGACTAAGTAGTCAATACTACGAGTTTGCTGCTGTAGAGCAATTGCGCTTTTGAGCTCGCTCTCTAGGGCAAAGTCTGTACCTGCAACAGCTGATACAACCTGACTACGTGTCATATCTTTACGTAAGTATTCACGAAAAGCATCTGGTTGAAAGTTCATTTGACGAATTACTTGTAAGTAACGATCGTTATTAAACTTTTCACCAATTTGAAAGTACGGTAGCTCTAAAATTGTTTTACGTACACTTTCGTCGCTTACGCGAAGGCCTAAATCAGCCGCTAGCTGTGATTGCAATTCTTGTTGTACTAAGCGGTCAACTACACCTTGGCGAATTTGCGCCATGTAATTTGGATCAGCGGCAATTTGTGTAAAATATTCACCAAATTGTTGCTCTAAACGGCTACGTTCATTTTGGTAAGCACGGTTAAAATCGGTTTGACTAATTTTAATTCCATTTACTTCAGCAACGGGTTGTTCTGTGGTTTGACCTAAGTAACTACCGATCCCTGCTAAGGCAAAAGATAAAATCACCGCGCCTAAAATTATTTTGGCTACAGGTCCTTGCGAACCTTCTCTGATTTTCTCAAGCATTTGTTTATCTCTTTTTGATCAAGGTATTTTACCTTGTCACATGTAAAAAAAGCGTATCTTACCAGATACGCTTTTTCACTTGAAGTAACTGGCGGTAAAGTTACTTAATTCATCTGTTGTGGTGAATCAGTAACTTTACACTCGCCATAACTAATGTGTTTAAAACAGTGATTAGTTTACTGCGTCTTTAAGCGCTTTACCGGCTTTGAAAGCTGGAATAGTTGCAGCAGCAATTTGGATTGTTTCACCAGTTTGCGGGTTACGGCCTGAACGTGCAGCACGGTCACGTACTGAGAAAGTACCAAAACCAACAAGTGCAACTGAGTCGCCTTCTTTTAGCGCGCCAGATACAGATTCGATGAATGAATCTAGTGCACGACCTGCAGCCGCTTTAGAAATGTCAGCATCAGCTGCGATTTGATCGATTAATTGAGATTTATTCACAATATCATCCTCTTTCATTGTTATTATCAAGAGCGATGGTTTTTTAAACTAACATCACTTTTTTGAAAATTGTAGAGCAAACATTTAATGCTCACATGATTATATTTTTCTTAAGCCTACGCCCCATAAGGGCTAGGCTTGAAAACCAGTGCTTAACTTATCATACCGTTTAGATTTGAAAAGCCCTAAAAAGCACTTTTTTTAGCTTTTTTCTTGGTTTTTAGGTGTTTCGACCGAAAAACTCTCAACAGGATGCACTAAAGCAAGCTTTAACACCTCGTCAATCCAAGTAACTGGGTGAATATCAAGACCTGCCAGCACGTTGTCTGGTATCTCTTTTAAGTCACGTTCGTTAATTTTTGGAATGATTACTGTTTTAATTCCACCACGATGCGCCGCCAATAATTTCTCTTTTAAGCCACCAATAGGAAGTACTTCACCACGTAGCGTAATTTCACCGGTCATTGCAACATCTGCTCGTACAGGGTTACCCGTCAAGCTAGATACAAGACCTGTTACCATTGCTGCGCCCGCACTAGGACCATCTTTCGGTGTTGCGCCCTCTGGTACGTGAACGTGAATATCACGTTTTTCGTAAAAGTCGCTATTAATACGAAATGTATCTGCGCGATTACGTACTACCGTCATTGCCGCTTGAATCGACTCTTGCATCACATCGCCCAGTGAACCGGTATAAGTAAGTTTACCTTTACCTGGTACAGCCGCACATTCGATTGTTAGCAAATCACCGCCAACTTCTGTCCATGCTAAACCTGTAACTTGACCAATACGGTCGCCATCTTCAGCTTTACCATAATCAAAGCGTTGCACACCTAAAAAGTCTTCTAGGTTATCTTGATTGATAGTCACTGTTTTAGTGTCTTTTTCAAGTAAGATATTTTTAACTGCTTTACGGCATAGTTTTGAGATTTCGCGCTCTAAGTTACGTACACCCGCTTCACGTGTGTAGTAACGAATAATGCCAATAATTGCACTATCTTCGATAACTATTTCAGACTCTTTTAAGCCGTTACGTTTTACTTGTTTAGTAATTAAGTGCTCTTTTGCAATGTTTAGCTTTTCATCTTCGGTGTAACCCGATAAGCGAATAACTTCCATACGGTCTAGTAATGGGCCCGGAATGTTAAAGCTGTTTGATGTTGCTACAAACATAACATCAGATAAATCGTAATCTACTTCAAGGTAATGATCAGCAAAGTGGCTGTTTTGCTCAGGATCAAGCACTTCTAATAGTGCTGATGCTGGGTCGCCACGCATGTCTGATGACATTTTATCGATTTCATCTAACAAAAATAATGGATTTTTAACGCCCACTTTTGTCATGTTTTGAATTAGCTTACCTGGCATTGAACCAATATATGTACGACGATGACCACGAATCTCAGCTTCATCACGTACGCCACCAAGCGCCATACGCACATACTTACGACCAGTTGAACGCGCTATAGATTGCCCAAGTGATGTTTTACCAACACCTGGTGGCCCAACTAAACATAAAATTGGCCCTTTAAGCTTATTAGTACGCTGTTGTACCGCGAGGTACTCAATAATGCGTTCTTTTACTTTATCTAAGCCGTGGTGATCGCTATCAAGAATTTTTTGCGCGCCCGCTAAGTCTTTTTTCACTTTAGAGCGTTTTTTCCATGGCACATTAATTAATGTGTCAATGTATGAACGCACTACAGTCGCTTCTGCAGACATTGGCGACATCATCTTAAGCTTGTTAAGCTCTGTCGTCGCTTTGTCTTGTGCTTCTGTTGGCATACCCGATTCTTCGATGCGTTTTTTAAGTGCTTCAAATTCGTCAGGTACATCGTCAAGCTCACCCAGCTCTTTTTGAATGGCTTTCATTTGCTCATTGAGGTAATACTCGCGCTGAGACTTTTCCATCTGCTTTTTAACGCGGGTACGAATTTTCTTCTCAACTTGCAGTAAGTCTATTTCGCCTTCCATTAATGCCATTAAATATTCAAGACGTTCTGTAACACTTGAAATTTCTAGCACTTTTTGCTTTTCAGGTACTTTAAGCGGCATATGGGCTGCCATTGTATCGGCAAGGCGTGCTGGCTCATCAATACCTGAAACTGAAGTTAGTACTTCAGGTGGAATTTTTTTGTTTAGCTTTACATAGCCTTCAAACTGGCTAATTGCGCTACGAATAAAAATATCTTGTTCTTTCTCGTCTACCGAATCAGATTCAATAAATTGAGCATTAGCAACAAAAAAGTCATCGTTATCTACAAATTCTTCAATTTGTGCGCGCTGTGTACCTTCAACTAAAACTTTAACTGTACCGTCTGGTAATTTTAATAACTGAAGTACAGTGGCAATAGTACCGATACGATAAATATCATCTTGCTCTGGTTCATCTACAGTTGCATCTTTTTGTGCAACCAAGAAAATTTGTTTGTCTTTGTCCATTGCCGCTTCTAGGCATTTTATTGATTTTTCACGGCCAACAAAAAGCGGGATCACCATGTGCGGGTATACCACAACATCGCGCAGTGCAAGGACTGGGATTTCGACTCGGTCGGTTCTCTCAAGCGTCATTATAGTTTCTCTTCGCACTTCATTTATTTTAAAGATTACTCAAGTATATGGGGATAACCTAATTAAAGTTCAACAATTTTCCCATACTCGATTAAATTAATTATAAAAAAAGGAGCCTAAGGCTCCTTTTTTCATTCAAATAGCTTAAAAACTATTCTGATGCAGCTTTATCTTGTTTATTATTTTCATAAATCAAGATTGGGTCTGACTCACCTTTAATAACGGTTTCATCAATAACCACTTTGCTTACGTCATCCATTGAAGGAAGTTCGTACATAGTATCAAGTAACACACCTTCAACGATTGAACGAAGACCACGTGCACCTGTTTTACGCTCCATTGCTTTGTGGGCAATTGCAGCTAAGGCATCATCGCGAAACTCAAGTTCAACGTCTTCCATACCAAACAATACTGAGAACTGTTTAGTAATCGCGTTTTTAGGTTCACTCAATATTTGCACAAGAGCAGCTTCGTCAAGTTCTGTTAACGTAGCAACTACTGGCAAACGACCTATAAACTCAGGAATTAAGCCGTATTTAACTAAATCTTCTGGTTCTACGTCTTTAAATGTTTCACTTAAAGAACGACTCGCCGCAGATTCTTTTACGCTAACGCCAAAACCGATACCGGTATTTTTATGGCTACGTTGCTCAATTACTTTATCTAGGCCTGAAAATGCACCACCACAAATAAACAAGATTTTAGACGTATCTACTTGTAAAAACTCTTGTTGTGGATGTTTACGACCACCTTGCGGTGGAACAGAAGCAACGGTGCCTTCAATCAGTTTAAGTAGCGCCTGTTGAACGCCCTCACCCGATACATCACGTGTAATTGACGGGTTATCTGATTTACGAGAAATTTTGTCAATTTCATCAATGTAAACAATGCCACGTTGCGCTTTTTCAACATCGTAATCGCATTTTTGTAAAAGCTTTTGAATGATGTTTTCAACATCTTCACCTACATAACCTGCTTCGGTTAATGTAGTGGCATCGGCCATAGTAAACGGCACATCAAGTAGACGCGCTAATGTTTCTGCAAGTAATGTTTTACCACTACCTGTTGGGCCGATAAGCAAAATATTACTTTTACTTAATTCAATGTCTTGCTTAGTCGATTGGTTACGTAGGCGTTTATAATGGTTATAAACGGCAACAGACAATACTTTTTTAGCATGATCTTGACCAATAACATAATCGTCTAAGTGTTTACGAATTTCTTTTGGTACAGGTAGTTTGTCAGACGTATCATGCTTAGGAGCAATGTCTTTGATCTCTTCCCTGATAATATCGTTACACAACTCTACACATTCATCACAAACGTATACTGAAGGGCCTGCAATTAATTTACGCACTTCATGTTGGCTTTTGCCACAAAAAGAGCAGTATAACAATTTATTACTTTTGTCGCCGTCTGTAGGAGTGTCAGACATTCAGCTACCTCATTTTATTACGTTGGCCACCAAAACTGTTGGCGGCTATTTCAATACGCTTTAACTATACCAAAATTTATTAGTTTTCGCATAGTAACTCAAAGTGGCAAACAGGCAATCCTGCTCGCCAAGCGCTTACTTTTTGTCGCGATTTGTAAACACAGAGTCTACCAAGCCGTAATCTACAGCTTGCGTGGCACTCATAAAGTTATCACGATCTGTGTCTTTAGAGATAATATCTAATGGTTGGCCTGTATGCTCAGCCATTAAGCGATTAAGCTTAGCTTTAATAGACAGAATTTCTTTAGCATGTATTTCAAAGTCAGATGCTTGACCTTGGAAACCACCTAATGGTTGGTGAATCATCACACGTGAGTTTGGTAGGCAAAAACGCTTACCTTTAGCGCCAGCAGTAAGTAAAAAAGCACCCATGCTTGCAGCTTGACCTACACATATTGTACTTACATCTGGTTTGATGAAGTTCATTGTGTCGTAAATAGCCATACCCGCAGTTACTGAACCACCTGGTGAGTTGATGTATAAAAAGATATCTTTATCAGGATTTTCTGATTCTAAAAATAGCATTTGCGCTAAAATCAGATTTGCCATGTTGTCTTCAACTTGACCTGTTAAAAAGATAATACGCTCTTTTAATAATCTCGAATAAATATCATACGAGCGCTCGCCTTTCGGTGTTTGTTCAACAACCATTGGGACCAATGCATTTAGGGGATCTGTAATACCAGTATTCATACTTATTTAATTCCTTATGCGCTTATACTTATCCTTATTATAAGGAAGCATAGTTATCGTTTTTCGCAAATTTAGAGCCAAAAACTAAAATGGCCCGGGCACGCTGTATAAACAGAGTAGCACGAGCCATTTAATCGTTAGCGAGAGCTTAAGTCAATGACTTATTAAGCACCTTGCTGTGGATTCATGATGTCATCAAATGCTTTTTCAACATCAGTAACAACTGCTTTAGCTAAAATAGCTTCAACAGCTTGCTCTTCCATTGCTACATTACGCATTTGCTGCATAAGTTGATCATTACCTTTGTAGTATTCTACTACTTCAGTTGGATCTTCGTATGCAGAAGCTACCGTTGCGATTAATGCTTCAACTTTAGCGTCATCAACTTTAATCTCGTTAGCTTTAATCACTTCACCTAATAAAAGGCCAGTTTTAACACGTGTTACAGCTTGCTCGTGGAACAATTCAGCTGGAAGCTCTGGCATGTTTTGAGCGTCGCCGCCAAAACGTTGAGCTGCTTGCTGACGTAGAGCATCAACTTCTTGATCAACAAGTGCTTTAGGCACTTCGATTTCGTTGTTAGCTAAAAGACCTTTGATTGCTTGGTCTTTAACGCTTGCTTTAACCGCTTGGTCTAGCTCACGTGTCATGTTCTTTTTAACTTCTTCTTTAAGCGCGTCTACTCCGCCTTCGGTAACACCGAATTTAGTTGCAAACTCTTCGCTTAATTCTGGTAATTCTTGCGCTTCAACTTTTTTCACTGTGATAGTGAATTGAGCCGCTTTACCTTTTAAGTTTTCAGCGTGGTAATCATCAGGGAAAGTTACATCAGCAACTACTTCTTCGCCTGCTTTTTTACCTACGATGTTATCTTCAAAACCTGGGATCATACGACCTTGGCCAAGTTCTAATGGGAAGTCTTCAGCTTTGCCGCCTTCAAATACTTCACCGTCGATAGTACCTACGAAATCAACTGTTACACGGTCGTTTTCGCCAGCAGCTGCATCAACATCAGCCCACGCTGCGTGTTGCTTACGAAGTGTTTCTAGCATGTTAGCTAAATCTTCGTCAGTCACTGTTACCGCTGGTTTCTCAACAGTAATTTTATCTAAACCTTGAACTTCAACTTCAGGGTAAACTTCAAACGTTGCTGAGAATTCTAAATCTTTACCTGCTTCAAGTGATTTAGGTGCGAATGTAGGCGCGCCAGCTGGATTGATTTTTTCAGAAACGATTGCTTCAATGTAATTACGTTGCATTACTTCGCCAGCAACTTCTTGACGAACTGCAGGGCCAAAACGCTTGTTAATTACAGATACTGGAACTTTACCAGCACGGAAACCATCTATACGCTGTGTTTTTGACAGTTGTTGTAGGCGTTTTTTTACTTCGGTCTCAACGTTCTCTGAAGGAACGGTGATAGTTATACGGCGCTCAAGGCCTTGGGTCGTCTCAACAGAAACTTGCATGATTTACCTCAATATTCAATTTTGGCGACTGTTCGCCTTCCTTTACAAACAAAGTGATCTGCATGAGTCTTGATAAAGTTTAAGCGGTTTTTCACACTTAAAAGCATCCGTCGCTACCATGAGATACCATTGCTGCTTTGCCCTTCGGGCACTATGTTAAACAATAGACGCGGCATTATAACCTAATATTTATGATAGTCGAGTATAGGGGGCAATTATTTGGACTAGATAAGGGACTATAGAGACTAACTGAATAAAAAACAGGCTAACTAGGCATTGAATGGATTAAAGTAGAAATTATTTAATAGAATTATAGGCTAACAGATTTAGATTTATAACTTAGAGGAATTTACTTATTATTCTTATTAGATAAGAAAATGGTCGGCGATGCAGGATTTGAACCTGCGACCCCTTGGACCCAAACCAAGTGCGCTACCAAACTGCGCTAATCGCCGACATTGAAGAGTTAACTTCTTTTTTCATACTGAACACTTAAACTGAGAGTTTAAGACCATTTTAAGAAAATGGTCGGCGATGCAGGATTTGAACCTGCGACCCCTTGGACCCAAACCAAGTGCGCTACCAAACTGCGCTAATCGCCGATATTCGTTGTAAATGGGGTGACTGATGGGGCTCGAACCCACGACAACCGGAATCACAATCCGGGGCTCTACCAACTGAGCTACAATCACCGCTATATTTACATGTTTTCAAATGGTGCACCCAGAAGGATTCGAACCTTCGACCCACGCCTTAGAAGGGCGTTGCTCTATCCAGCTGAGCTATGGGCGCATCGAAAACTTCATAGTTTACCAATAAGCTATTCGATTATAATAAATTATAAAAATGGTCGGCGATGCAGGATTTGAACCTGCGACCCCTTGGACCCAAACCAAGTGCGCTACCAAACTGCGCTAATCGCCGAAACTTATTATTGTTAGCGAGTGACCTCGTTGACAACGGGGTGCATAATAGTGATTTGACGGGGTTAGGTCAAACGTTTTTTTAATAAAACCAATCAAGTGCTCATTTTTAGTGCACAATGGTTAAATATTACAATAGTAGGCTGAAATTTAAACTATTTAATAACTCAAATGTTATATACATTAAAAGCAACTTGGCGCTGCTATGCTTTTCTGCGAAAATAGTAGGCACATTATAAAACGAGTTAAATAAAGAGTATGTTTTCTTTATTAGCATTTTTACCCCTATTTTATTATGCATTCGTTTTTAGAGTATCGGTATCTAGTTAATTAACCCCAATTAAAGGTCACCCATGACGGCAAACATCATTGATGGTAAGGCAATCGCAAAACAAGTACGTAGCGCTGTAGCAGAACGCGTAAGTGAACGTGTAGCAAATGGTTTACGTGCACCAGGACTTGCAGTAGTACTTGTTGGACTTGATCCAGCAAGCCAAGTTTATGTTGGTTCAAAACGTAAAGCCTGTGAAGAAGTAGGTTTTATCTCCAAATCATTTGATTTACCAGCAGACACGCAAGAGCAAACTCTTTTAGATTTAATTGACGAGCTAAATAATGATGCCGAAGTTGATGGAATTTTAGTGCAGTTACCACTGCCAAAAGGTCTTGATGCTGAAAAGATTTTAGAACGCATTACCCCACATAAAGATGTTGATGGATTTCATCCATATAACATTGGTCGATTAGCACAGCGTATGCCTGCCCTTCGCCCATGTACCCCTAAAGGTATTATTACATTACTTGATTCAACGGGTGTACGTTATAAAGGGATGCATGCAGTTGTCGTTGGCGCGTCAAATATTGTTGGTCGTCCAATGTCGTTAGAGCTTTTATTAGCGGGTTGTACTACCACAGTATGCCATAAGTTTACTCAAGACTTAGAAACGCATGTTCGCCGCGCTGACTTATTAGTTGTGGCTGTAGGTAAACCTGAATTTATACCTGGAGATTGGATAAAAGAAGGCGCTATAGTCATCGATGTAGGCATTAACCGTTTAGACACGGGTAAATTAGTCGGTGATGTTCAATACAGTGTGGCTGAACAAAAAGCGCATTTCATTACACCTGTACCAGGTGGCGTTGGCCCGATGACGGTCGCGAGCTTAATTGAAAACACACTTGAAGCGTGTGAGAAATATCACAGCTAAGCTGTTAAAAAATCAAAAAAGGGTTGCCATTTGGCAACCCTTTTTTAGTTGAACGTGAATTACTTTAAACGCTTACGCTTTACGCCACGTTGTTTTACCGGCTGAATCTTCAAGTATTACACCTAACGCATTAAGCGCATCACGTGCTTCATCAGCAGCAGCCCAGTTTTTACTTGCACGTGCTTCATTACGTTTCACAATTAATGCTTCAATTGTCGCAACTTCGTCGTCATCTTGCCCGCCTTGTAAAAAAGCTTCTGGTGCTTGTTGAGCAACCCCTAAAACGTTACCAATGCTGCGTAATATAAACGCAAGTTGCCCAGCTTGAACTGCGTCACTTTCTTTTACGCGGTTTAATTCTTTAGCAAGTTCGAACAACACAGGTAGTGCTTCTGGTGTATTAAAGTCGTCATTCATTGCTTTTCTAAATTTAGCAACAAACTCATTACCTTCTAAATCGCACTCTACCGGTTCGACATCACGAAGCGCTGTATAAATGCGCTCAAGTGATGAACGCGCTTGGTCTAAATTTTCTTGTGAGTAATTTAGTTGGCTACGGTAATGACCTGAAATTAAAAAGTAACGAACAGATTCAGGATCGTATGCTTTTAAAACTTCACGCACTGTAAAGAAGTTATCTAACGACTTAGACATTTTTTCTTTGTTTACTTGAACCATGCCAGTATGTATCCATGTATTTACATACTTGCCGTTGTTTGCACAGCACGATTGGGCAATTTCGTTTTCATGATGTGGAAACTGTAAATCAGATCCCCCACCGTGAATATCAAAATGCTCACCTAAGTGCTTTGAGCTCATTGCCGAACATTCAATATGCCAACCCGGACGCCCTTCACCCCACGGTGATGACCATGATGGTTCACCTGCTTTTGCTTTTTTCCATAACACAAAATCAAGTGGATCGTCTTTATCTTGCGCTACTTCAACGCGAGAGCCTGATTGCAACATAGTTAAATCTTGCTGAGAAAGTGCACCGTATTGCTCAAACGTTGATACATCAAACAAAACATCGCCGTCGGCTGCGACATAGGCATGGCCTTTTTCAATCAAGCGCTTAACCATAACGATAATTTCATCCATATGGCTTGTAACTGTTGGTTCAATATCTGGGCGTAGCATATTTAGGCTATCAAAATCTTCATGCATCGCTTTAGTCATGCGCACAGTTAAGTCGTTTATTGACTCACCATTTTCGTTCGCACGTTTAATTATTTTATCGTCGATATCTGTAATGTTACGTACATATTTTAAATCGTAACCAATATGGCGTAAGTAGCGCACAATTACGTCAAAACCTACAAAAGTACGAGCGTGTCCAATATGGCAGTAATCATAAATGGTGATACCACACACATACATGTCGATTTTTCCTTCGACCATAGGTTTAAATTGCTCTTTTTGTCGCGTGAGTGTGTTGTATATATTTACCATTTACTTTGAGTCCTTGACTATTTACTTGAACAGTTATGTTACCACTTGAAAAGCCCCTGCTCTAGCGCTTTATAACAAACCAAACATCTACTTTGTTAATCTTAGCCAACTACGATAAAATAGCGCCAATATTTAAACCGGATATAGGAAAACACATGGTTGTTCTACACACTAATTTTGGTGACATCACCATTAAAATGTTTGAGCAAGAAGCTCCAAACACAGTTAAAAACTTTTTAGAGTATGCAAATGCTGATTTTTTCAACGGCACTATCTTTCATCGTGTAATCGATGGTTTTATGGTTCAAGGCGGTGGTTTTGTTCCAGGTATGGAACAAAAAGAAGTAAACGACCCAATTCAGAATGAAGCGAATAATGGCCTGTCTAATAAAGTAGGCACTTTAGCTATGGCACGTACACCTGATCCTCATTCAGCTACAGCACAGTTTTTCATTAACGTGAACAACAACGACTTTTTAAACCACAGCAGCGAAACATCGCAAGGTTGGGGTTATTGTGTTTTTGCTGAAGTAGTAGAAGGCATGGACGTAGTAAATAAGATTAAAGCAGTTGCAACAGGTAGTACTGGTTTTCACCAAGACGTACCTCTTGAAGATGTGATCATCGAAAGCGTTACTGTTAACTAGTAACGTTTACTCATATTATGTGAGTATATAAGCGGGTGTGTACTATTAGTATATGCCCGTTTTTTTAAAACTAGAATAGACTGACCTATGACTCGCCAAACTTACTTTATTGCAGATTTACACCTAAGCGAAAACCGCCCCGACATTAGCGCTGCATTTTTTGACTTTTTAAATACACATATATTAAATAAAGATGTAGATGCACTTTATATTTTGGGTGATTTTTTTGAAGTATGGGTTGGAGATGACTACATTACTGCGCTGAGTGCCGATGTAGCAAAACATTTAAGCGCCGTTAATGATGGTGGCACACCTGTTTATTTTATACATGGCAATCGTGATTTCATTATGCGCAAGCAATATGCCGACATGGCCGCAATGACATTACTCGATGAACAAACAGTCATTGATTTATATGGCACGCCTACCGTTATTTTACATGGCGACGAAATGTGCACTCAAGACACTGAATATCAAAACTTTCGTAAAAAGAGCCGTGGTTGGTGGTGGCCAAAATTGATGCTTGCAATGCCGCTTTGGTATCGTAAAAAAATAGCGCGTAATGCCCGCGAAAAAAGTAAGTTAAGCCAAGCTGATAAACCTATCGAAATTTTAGACGTTGTCGATGAGGCTGTACTTGCCACCTTTGCCAAACATAACGTTACGAATATGATTCATGGTCATACTCACCGCCCTAATGTTCATACGTATAAAGTTAATGAACAAACACTTACTCGCACAGTGCTAGGTGACTGGTATACCCAAGGCTCTTATTTAGTCGTCACCCCTCAATCACAAGAATTAATTAGCACGCCTTTCGCATAATTTAAAATTCTGACTATTATTTATCTATATATATGAATAATAGTGAGAGGTTGAATGATTAAGCTGTTAATTTTCATCGTAGTAATTGCCATTCCTACACAAGCATTTAGCAAGCATTTAGCAAGCAAACATGGCAAATTGTTACAGAAAACTATCCTCCCTATTTTAGCGAAAACCTACCTAGTAATGGCTGGCTATATGAAATAGCCGAATCAGCTCTTAAAACGCAAGGTATTAATAGCGAACCAGAATTCACGACATGGGATCGCGCTTTAAAGCTATTAGAAAAAAACAGAAAAACCGCTATTTTAGGTGCTTTTTATTCATTAAAAAGAAATGAAGTTTTTTACTACTCTCGTCCACTTGCAGTTGCTCACTCAGGAGTTTTCAAACGAAAAGAGAGTGTTATTAATTTCGACGGTACAGTTCAATCATTAACACCTTATAGTATTGGCACAGAAGACAATGCCTTTGTAAGCCAAGAGTTTGCTAGAAATAGGGAGCTGGCAATAACGTCCACTAAAAGCCTTCCTACAAGCTTATATTTACTACAACAAGGGCGTATTGATTTAGTCGCGGGTACTAAAGAGGTTGGAAATTATTGGCTTGAACACACTAAAACCGAAGATTCAGATGATAATAATATTGAGTACTTATCGCCAGATCTTGCTTCTCATAAACTATATTTAGTCGCCTCTAAATCAAATTATAGAGCCAAAGAATACTTACAAAAATTTAATAGAGGAATTGATATAATAACTAAAAATGGATGCATTGCTAAAATTATGAAAAAACATAATTTTAGCAATCAGAAAATAGCAGAATATATTAATTTTTTAAAAGAAAATTAGCTTTGCGCTATTGGAACACCGCTGTGAAATTTAAAATCAGTATCGGTTGTCGAAATTAACTCTTTTTCTTTTTCACCAAAAAAGTTTACGCGATCGGTAATATCAAAATCAGCAATTTCTTGCGCTAAAGTTAAATAATCTTGGTAATGACGCGCTTCTGAACGTAACAACGAAATATAAAAATCACCTAAACGTTTGTCAACATGCGGTGCAAGCTTTGCAAAACGCTCACACGAACGCGCCTCAATATAAGCGCCTACTATTAGCTTATCGACTAATGCATCGGGCTCGAACGTTTTAACATGACGGAGCATGCCTTTTGCGTAACGACATGGTGTAATACTTTGATACTCAACACCGTACTCGTCCATAATTTCGAGCACTTGATAAAAGTGATGCAGCTCTTCTTTTATCAGCAAAACCATTTTATCGATTAGACCTTGCCCGTATGGAGAACTCGATTTAGGAATTATTGATTTAGTGAGCTTATTTTTAGCAGCCAGATCGCGCCAATTCCCTTCTCGCTTGTAAATAAGCGTTTCAAATGGCTTTAGCCACTCGAGTAATGCATCACTACCCTCTTTGTCTACCGCGTATTTACGTATTAAAAACATCGCACTTTGAGCTGCTTTTAATTCACAAATTAAGTGATCTATTAAAATGACTGATAAGTTTTCTTTTTTAATTGCTTGCTCCACCCATTGCTCTGGGGTGGCACACAATAAAAAGTTATTAATCGGCTCTAAAAGTTGGCTATGTGGCACGTTGACTGCTCATTACTAAATAAATTTGATAGACCGTTATTTTAACACGAAATTTTGCTTGGGATAAATCAAAGCCCTGTTTTGCGTCTAAATGTTAATAGCGAGTTAACTTGACTTTGCAAAATAAGTGAACCATAACTGTACATAGACTGTATAAAAATAAACCAACCAAAACAATAATACGTTCCTTTTATGGAGTAAGTACTATGATACTAAATCACCTCTGGGGCATTTATGCTCACCCACTTGAAGAATGGCAAACAATAGATAATCGCCATGAAAGTTTAACCTATAGTTTGTCGCATATTTTACTGATTGCTTTATTTCCTTCAATAATGGGCTACTACTCATCTGTTTATTTAGGATGGAGTATAGGTGCAGGCAATCCCGTATTTTTAACGCACGATAGTGCACTGCTAATTGCAGGTGCAATGTATTTTGCTTTAATAGCGGGTGTTTTTGCATTGGCGTATTTAGCCCATTGGATGGCGGTTACATTTGGCTCTAAACCTACATTTACACAAACACTTGAACTTGCAGCATATACTGCAACACCAGTGTTTATGTCGGCACTCGCCGCTTTTTGGCCTGTACTTTGGTTTGTAGTGTGTATTGGAATTATTGCACTGGCTTACTCGGTTTATTTACTCTACACCGGCGTACCAATACTTATGCATATCCCAGAAGAGCGTGGCTTTATTTACGCCAGCTCGGTAGTAACGTGTGGATTAATATTACTGGTTATTATTTTAGCTGTAACAGCTATGCTTTGGACTAATGGGATTGTTAGCCCAATGTTTACTTAATAAATTTCACCTAAAAAAAGAGTCATGTTTGATAGAAATGTTCCCTTTCTTTCCTTCGCAAAAAAGGAGCTAATTAGCTCTAATGCCGATCATTTAAGAATTAGTTAATAGTACTTGAACGATCTTCTAGGTATGTAAGAATCCGAATTCTTTTGTAGAATTCGGA
>NZ_PJAV01000147.1:0-99784 GCF_002836695.1 Pseudoalteromonas sp. 78C3 | reverse complement strand
ACACGGCAACTTCTTGGCGACTAAGCTCACGGGTTAATTGTTTAAATATATATAAATGATGCTTTTGGTTATTGAGTAAAAACTCCCCGATGGCTAAATGCCAAGTTTGCGAGTCTTGATTCTCTATTTCTATATTAAAGAGGCCATCAACACCGTGCTCTATAGCTGCTATTAATTGCAGGGGCGAATTTTCGAGCAATTTACTTAGCTGCATACCTTCAAGGCGGGTTGCGCTATTAAATAAACTACGGCTAATTAAATTACTAAATACCACCGTATTATTATCATTGACCAGCAATAACGCTTGCGGCGAGCTTTGCAATACTTTATCAAGCATTAACTCGCGCTGGTAAATCCATTGTTTTTCTTGGCGAAGCTGTTTAGCGGTTTGATTATAAAGTCGGCATAGTTTTCCAAGTTCATCATTACTTTTATACGCTAGTAAGCTGGAGAGCTCACCATCTTTAAAATTAAGCAACCCGGTTTCGAGCGATTGCATACCAAGCTTTATTGGTTTGGTGAGAGCTCTTGAAAGCAAGGTGCTAAATGCAAGCGTTAGTAATATTAAAAACAGAGTGTAGTACATATCAAAACCACTAAGTGCGGCAATAATAAAAACAGGCAGCGCGCTACAAAGTGCGCAAATTAACACAACCTTTTGGCTTAGGGTAAAGTGGCTAATAATGTTTGGCATTAATAATCAATACCCATTTTTTGTAATCGACGATAAAGAGCTTGTCGGCTTAAACCAAATTCACGGGCCACTTTGGCTATAACACCTTGATGAGCGCGCATTGCGTGTTCTATTTCCTGTTTGGTCGGTTCTGCTTTTGCTTCTTGTTGAGCAGTAACCGATGACGAAAGTGCAAAGTCATCGACTGTAAGCGCACCTGTTGGTTTTAGTACCGCTACACGTTTACAAGCATTTTCTAGCTCTCGAACGTTACCTGGCCATTTATAATGTTGAAGTGCTTGCTCTGTGTTTATAGTCAGTTCTCGGTGAGGTAAGAAGTGGCTAATGAGTGCTAAAACATCATCTTGCCTTTCGCTAAGGGCAGGCACATTGAGTTCAATTACATTAAGGCGATAATATAAGTCTTCCCTAAATCGACCTTGTTCAATTGCTTGTAGTAAGTTTTCGTTAGTGGCCGATATAACCCGCACATTTACCTTTCGTGTTTGTGTTGAGCCTAAACGTTCAAACTCGCCGGTTTGTAGTACGCGTAGTAATTTTATTTGTCCTGAAAGTGGTAAATTACCAATTTCATCTAAAAATAACGTACCACCATCAGCTGCTTCAAATCGACCAATACGTTGTTTGGTAATCCCCGTGTATGCACCTGCTTCAGCGCCAAAAAGTTCGGCCTCTATAAGTTCTTGCGGTAGTGCACCAGCGTTTACCTTAATAAAAGGCTGCGATACAAGCGGGGAGTTTTTTTGAATAATATGCGCAATGCACTCTTTACCACTCCCATTAGGGCCTGTAATTAATGCAGATATATCAGATTTAGCCACTTGTAGCGCCATAGTGACCAGTCGTTCCATAGCCGTGCTTTTAAATATTAGCCCAGCAAGGTCTGCATTTTTAAATGTACCTTCACGTTCTTGTTGATGGCGATTAAGTGTCGCCATTATTTTTTTAGCACTGCCTAGCTCTATTAAGTTACCGATACAAACTAGTAGTTTTGCATCATCCCAGGGTTTTGGTAAGTAATCAGCAGCACCGGCTTTTACAAGCTCAATGGCGGTGGCAAGTTCGGTCCAGGCTGTAATAAGTATAATAGGTAGGTGTGGGTTTATTTCTCGTAGTTCATAAAACAACGCTTTACCTTCTTCGCCAGAGGTGGTGTCGCTGGTAAAGTTCATGTCTTGAATTACAAGCTCAATTCGTTGATAGCGAACTATTTGCAGAGCATCAAATGGATTTGTTGCAGTGACTACCGAAAAGTCGTGGATCTCGAGCAACAATGAAAGTGCGTCGAGTACTGCTTGGTTATCATCAACAATGAGTATTTTATGAGTCATAGGTTATTTTTATAATTTTTTAATGGCTACACTGCCTTACTAAGCAGTGTAGCATAGTGATTTACATATTATTAAATAGTGCGAGTTGCGATACTGGGCGAAATATTGGCAGCGCGTTTGGCCGGCGCTAATACTGCAAGTAAACTCATTAAAAATACGGCAATGGCGGTAACGGCTATATAACTTGGCGGTAGTGCGGCTACAGAAAAATACTGCATTAACATTTTCCCAAGTAGTATTGCTGTTACTACACCTAAGGCTAAACCTAGGCTACAAATTAATGCATTTTCTACTAAAAAGTAGCTAACAATAGCTGACTTTCTTGCGCCAAGTGCTCTGCGTGTACCAATTTGCTTAGTACGTTTGCTAATATTAAATAAGGTTAAGCCAAAAATACCGAGAGCGGTTATAAGTACTAAAATAGTGATTAATACTATGAGCATGCGCATCATAAGGCGATCTTGAGCGGTATACTCATTTTTTAATTCATCAAGCCCTTTAATGTTGTTAATAACGCGTTTGCTGTAGTTTTCGAGCATAGCATTTTCTATTTCTTTCATTACAGCTGCTCGCTGACCAGGCTTAGTACGAACGGCAACTTGTGCATAACTTGCTGCTTTAATATAAGGAATAAACGCAAGATTATCGGGTTTACTGTCTTTGAGCCACGGGCCTTTCATGCTTCCGATCACGCCAATAATTTTAAGTGGTAGGTCACCAAAATAAACTATTTTCCCTAAACCATCTCCATCAGGGTAGAGCTCATCAAGTAAGGCTTTAGTGACTATAGTGACGTTGGTACGCTTTTGTGTAATTTCGTTTGTAACGAGCACTTCATCTTCGGTAAAGTTTCGCCCTGCAATTAAGTTAACGCCGTAGGTATTAATTGCGTGGTCATCTATAAAAATATAAGCGGTCCTGACACTTAGGCCTTCTTGTGGAGCAGGTTTTAAATTAAAGCTCGAAGCGCTGCCACCCCCTGATAGCGGAATACTACTGCTTAATGCGGCATCAACTACGCCTGGCATTTTTCTAAGCATGCTTTCATCAAGCTCAAACTGCTGACTTAAGTTAATATCAGTACCAAAGGTCATTACATTAAACTTAAATATATCTTGTTCGGGGTAGCCCGTTTCTTGGTTTAAATAGCTAATTCTGTCTTGAATAATAAATGCAGCATTACTAACTATAGCTGTAGTAATTGCAATTTGAATTAGCAGTAATACAGCGCCCACCTTTGAGCGGCATAAGGCGTTGAATATAGGTTTTATTTCTAACATTGTGACATTCCTTATTGGCTCTTAAGATAAATAGCAGGATTGGTTTTACACACTAACCAAGCTGGGTACAAACCAGCTAAAATGCAGGTTGTAATTGCAATCAATGGGGCGCTCAATAGCATGGTTAAATCCATTGTCGCTAAGTTTTCATAGTAGTCGTAGCTTTGCCCTACGCCCATTAAGCCAAGTTGTGCTAGTACAATTCCTAGCATGCCACCTATAAAGCCAAGCATGGCGACCTCAACTAAGTGCTGTAAAAATATTTGCCTTTTACTAGCACCTAATGCGCGTCTTACACCTACTTCTGGCGCTCTGCGTAAAAATTTAGCTAAAAGTAAACCTAAAATATTGGCTAAGCAGACACCTAAAAACATAAAGCTCAGGCCCACTAAAATTTTATTGTCTTCGGTGACGACGTTGTTGTATTGCATCCATTGGTTTACATCGCGAAGTTTATACTCAAGTTCTTTACGATTAAATCGACCACGTTTTTGTTGTTCTTGCATATAGGCTAATAAGTAATTTTGATAGGCTTGTTTTTGTTCAAGCGTATTTAGCTCTGCCCAAAACTGGATCCATACTTGCTCAGATTGCAGTTTATCTGCAAAGGTTGGTGTGTTTTCGTGTTTCCATCCATTGCTATTGCCCCAACTTACGAGCTCTTTTGCCTTTATTAAGCTAAAGGGCATAAATAACTCTTCTACTTGATTAAATGCACCGTTATTTAAATCATAATACTTAATATTGAGAGGCCAATGGTTAATAACACCAACTACTTGATAGCTTGCATCATCTAAGTAAATCAGTTCTCCGACGGAGTTTTGTCCTGCAAATAGTTTATCGTTTATCTCTTGAGTAATAACAACCACAGGTGCGGCTGAGTTTTCTTGCTCTTTGCTCCAAGCCCCCCCGTATAAAAATGACAAATTAAACATGCTAAAAAAGTCAGGCGTTGTCATGCGAGCATTACCTATAAAAGGTTTTATTTTGTCGGAGTCCAGATAAACTGAAAAGCCGGTACGCATCATAGCCACTTTTTTCTCTGGCGTGGGTGCGTTTAATAAGTTCTCTGCATCTTGATAGGTCAGTTGCAGTGGCATGTTATCTTCTGTCCACCACGTACTACCATCGTCCATTGTTTGTAATTGCACACTGTAAAGTTGGCTGCTTCTATCTGGGATAGGATCGGCCGACATCATATGATAAACACTAAGGCTGGTCATTGTTATGCCTATACCTATCGCAATGGCAAGTACCATTAAAAAGCTAACCAGTGGGGTGCGCTTGAAGCTGCGCCAACTTAAATCTAAATAATGAATAAACATTAGTTAAACCCCCGATGCTGTTTTTATAGTTTGCGCGCCTTGATAAAGCGTAAAGTCGGCAAGTTGTCCATCAACTACTTGAATATTACGCGGAGCACGGCGGGCTAATTCGCTATCATGCGTTACCATTACAATAGTGGCACCGTCGCGATTGATTTGTTCAAGTAACTCCATAACTTGGCGAGCCATTAAGCTGTCAAGGTTACCTGTTGGCTCATCGGCAAGTAAAAAACGAGGTTCACCAGCAAGCGCACGGGCTATTGCCACACGTTGTTGCTGGCCACCGGAGAGTTGTTGAGGTAAGTGTTTAGCGCGAGATGCTAAACCAACTTGTTCAAGGCATTGCTCAATTCGACGTTTTCGCTCATTTGCTTTAATCCCTCTGTAGCGAAGAGGAACTTCTATGTTTTCATATAAATTTAAATCGGGGATCAAATTAAAGCCTTGGAATATAAAGCCAATTTTTTGATTACGTAAATCAGCACGTTGGTTATCGTTTAGGCTGCCAACATTAAAGCCATCCAACAGGTATTCACCTTCGTTAAAAGGCTCGAGCATACCTGCAATATTTAAAAAGGTTGTTTTTCCTGAGCCGCTAGGACCGGTAACAGCAATAAATTCGCCTTCGTTTACTTGCAGATTAAAATCTCGAAGCGCATGGGTTTGTACCATTTCTGTTTGGTATACTTTACTTACATTGTTCATTTGTAACATGGTTGTTCCTAATTATTTTTAGCGTTGGTTGAGAACGTCTGTTTAATTTAATAAAATCGTGTTGGCTTGCTTAAAGTCGCTGTAGCTTGAAATAATAATTTCATCGTTTTCTTTTAGTCCGCTTAAAAGCTCAACCGCATTAATGCTGGTGGCGCCTATTGTAATAGGTATACGCTTTGCGATATTGCCATCGACTTTATAAGCTATAATTCCGCCTTGCTGCATAAATGCACCACGCTTTACTTGCATTACACCTTCTCGGTTGTCGAGTAAAATACGTGCAGTTAAGCGTTGGTTCTGACGAATGTTGTTAGTAACACCTTTAAACCGGACGCGTGCTGTTACTTCACGATTATTAACTTCTGGTGATATGGCGGATAAATTCCCCATCACTGTTTCATTGCCTAACTTAAGCTCTACTTCCATACCGAGCCCTAATTCGTTTGCGTAACTTTCAGGAACTTGGAGTTCGGCTTCAAAATTACTTAAGTCGACGAGAGTCATAAGAGGTTGGCTTTGCGTCACTGCGGCTTTTTGTTGCACTAATAGGTTACCCACGATCCCTGTAACGGTAGCCTTAATAGATAGGTTGCTTACTTTTCGGATTAAGTCATCAACAATAAGTTGTTGGCGGGTCACATCACTTTTAGCAGCTTGTAGTTCAAAAGTGAGCGTGTCTTTGGCAAGCAATACCTCTTGCTGCGCATGCTTATAGGAGAGCTTAGCTCGGGATAAATCATCAACTGCTTTTTCTAGATCAATTTGGCTAATTAAGTGCTTTTGTATTGATAACTGTGCGCGACGATTTTCGCGCTCAGCGGCGTTAAGCTCGACTTGTGCCATATCGAGTGTTTTATTTAAGGTGAGTGTTTGGCGTCTTGCTTGCAAATGCTGCCTTTGCTGTTCGCCTTCAAGTCTTTTAAGTACAGACTCCTGTTGCTTTAATTCATTAGTTAACTCAGGGCTTTGCAGCAGGGCAAGTGTGTTGCCTTGCTTTACTGTATCGCCGGCCTTTACTTTTAAATCTATAAATCCCCGTTCTGGACTGTAGATTTTAGGGGCATTAGCAGCAACAATTTTACCACTGGCGGCAATGTCTCGAATGAGCGCTTTAACATGTACTTTTGCAATCTGTACTTTTGAGCGGCTAATAGAGCTTTTAGCGCTATGGCTCGTTAAAAAAATATAAGCAATTGCAGAGACCACAATGAAAACAATCGCAGTGATCATCGCGTATTTTTTATAGCTTATAGGTGCCTTTACCTGTACGTCTTGTGCGCTGGTATCTTTAATCATTTAATTTCCCCTAAATTGCTTTTATGTATTTTTCGCACAGCAGTAATAAAGCTGCTGTGCAAATAGCGGCAATAGGAGAGAGTAAAAATAAGCTTAGAGTAAACATAGTAATTCCAATTAGCGATTATATATAAAGCTATACGATTAATATGCCAACTATTATCTTATTGATATTTAAGTAATTTTATTTTTTTGTTATTGAAATTTATGTCCGCGGACAGTTTATGTGTCCGCATCGGACATAGTTTTAAATAAAAATTCACTATTAACGTACAAAAAATGACATGAACTTTCATAACTATACTAATGAGCAGCAATAATCAGGGATGTTAAGCCATTAAAGTAATGAAATAGCATAAAACTATCTAAATGTTAACTGAATAGCCCCTTTAGCGCTGAATACTTATTCACTTTCGGCTGCCTTTACGTTTACGTAAGCTGGCAGGCTGAAGGCTCGTGTTTTTTACAATATGTTAAACTTGACACCAGTGTCATGAAAAAATAGTGGTTAAAATAACGCTAAATGTTAAAAATAATGATAAAAAGAAATCTTGCTATGAAGTGAGAAATATTCAAGAATGTGAATATGTATTCAAAGTGCTATTGACTCTATTTAAGATAGAGGCTAGTTTTGTCCGTCTGTTAGCAAATCGTCGAGCAGTTCATCCACGCTAACAGTGCAGCAAGGGGAGGGGTCTATGTTATACGACTCAAAGTTAGAAAAAGAAAATTGTGGCTTTGGCTTAATAGCCCAAGTTAATGGTCAAGCTAGTCATAGGCTTATTCGTACTGCTATTACGGGGCTTGATCGCATGCAGCACCGTGGTGGTATATCTGCCGATGGTAAAACAGGTGATGGCTGTGGTTTATTATTACAAAAACCAGATAGCTTTTTCCGTGCTATTGCTAGTGAACATAACTGGCACTTAGGCAAAAACTACGCAGTGGGTATGATATTTTTAAATTCAGACCCTGTTTTAGCGCAAGCTGCAAAACAAATACTTAGCGAAGAATTAGAAAAAGAAACGTTAAATATTTTAGGTTGGCGCGTTGTGCCAACCGACCCATCTATGTTGGGTCCTATTGCTGTACAGCAATTACCAGGTTTTGAACAAATTTTTGTTAGCGCGCCAGAAGGTTGGCGTTCTAAAGACTTAGAGCGTCGCTTATATGTAGCACGCCGCCGCGCTGAAAAGCGCATTGTTGATGACGAAGCTTTCTATATCGCAAGTCTATCTGGTTTGGTAACTATCTATAAAGGCTTAATGATGCCTGCAGATTTACCAAATTTTTACCTAGATTTAGCTGATATTCGTATGACGAGTGCGATTTGTGTTTTCCATCAGCGCTTTTCTACTAATACTCAGCCGCGTTGGCCTTTAGCTCAACCTTTCCGCTATTTAGCACACAATGGTGAAATTAATACTATTGAAGGTAACCGCCAGTGGGCACGCGCACGCTCATATAAGTTTGCGTCACCGCTTATTCCTGATTTACAAAGCGCAGCACCGTTTGTAAACGAAACCGGCTCTGATTCATCAAGCCTAGATAATATGCTTGAGCTATTTTTAGCTGGTGGCATGGATTTATTCCGCGCTATGCGTATGCTCGTACCACCTGCATGGCAGAAAAACCGTGCAATGGACGACGATTTACGTGCATTTTACGACTTTAACTCTATGCATATGGAACCATGGGATGGCCCGGCAGGTATTGTTATGTCGGATGGTCGTTTTGCGGCTTGTAACCTTGACCGTAATGGACTTCGCCCAGCGCGTTATGTAATTACACAAGATGGCTTTATTACGCTTGCATCAGAAGTGGGTATTTGGGATTACACTGCCGATGAAGTAGTTGAAAAAGGCCGTGTTGGTCCAGGTGAATTATTAGTTATTGATACTAAGCTTGGCAAAATTTGGCACTCAGATGAAATCGATCAAGATTTAAAGTCTCGCCATCCTTACAAGTCGTGGCTTGAAGAGAACGTTAAACGTTTAGTACCATTTGAAGAGCTTACTGAGCAAGACGCCGGTAATCGCTCATTTGATGACGAAACGCTAGCTAAATATCAAAAAATGTTTGGTTATACCAACGAAGAGCTTGATAGTGTTATTCGTGTAATGGGTGAAAACGGCCAAGAAGCAACCGGCTCAATGGGTGATGACACGCCATTTGCAGTGCTTAGTGAAGGGCATCGTTCGCTTTATGATTACTTCCGCCAAAAATTTGCGCAAGTAACAAACCCACCTATCGATCCACTGCGTGAAAATCATGTAATGTCACTTGCGACATGTATTGGTAGTGAGCAAAACGTATTTAACGAAACAACAGGCCACGCTAAGCGCCTACAGTTTGATACGCCAATTTTAATGTACGCAGACATGCAGCAGCTATTAAATGCTGATGAAGCGCATTACAGCTACTGTAAAATTGATATTACCTACACAGTTGAAGAAGGTTTAGAAAATGCGGTAACGCGTATTTGTGACCAAGCACAAGAAAAAGCAGCCGCTGGTTGTATCATGCTTATTTTAACTGACCGTAACTTTAATGAAGCAAATTTGCCGATTCCAGCAGCTATGGCTGTAGGTGCGGTACAAAAACGATTAGTTGATAACAATCTTCGCTGTGAATCAAACATTATCATTGAAACCGGTAGCGTGCGTGATGCGCACCAGTTTGCTGTGTTATTAGGCTTTGGTGCTACGGCAATTTATCCATACCTTGCGTATGAATCGTTAGTTGCGATGAGCGACAGCAAAATTATTAATAAGTCGTATTGCGAAGTAACTCTTGCTTACCGTAAAGCCATTAACAAGGGCTTATACAAAATCATGTCTAAAATGGGCATAAGTACGGTTGCTTCTTATCGTTGCTCAATGTTGTTTGAAGCGGTTGGTTTATCTGACGCTATTGTACAAATGTGTTTTAAAGGTGTTGCGAGTCGCATACAGGGCGCATGCTTTACCGACTTTGATGACGATCAGCAAAGCTTACACAAACTCGCTCTAAGTAAGCGTAAATTATTAAGCCACGGCGGCTTGTTTAAGTACGTACATGGCGGCGAGTATCATGCTTATAATCCTGATGTAATCCAAACCCTGCAAAAAGCAGTTCGTTCTGGTGAATACAGTGATTACAGTGAATATGCAAAACTTGTTAATACGCGTCCTATTGCCACTTTACGTGACATGCTTGCGCTTAAAATTCCAGAGCAAGGCATTAGCATCGATGATGTAGAGCCTGCAGAAAACCTATACAAGCGTTTCGATTCAGCAGCAATGAGTATTGGTGCATTATCGCCAGAAGCGCATGAGGCTCTAGCAATTGCAATGAACCGCTTAGGTGGTTGTTCAAACTCTGGTGAAGGCGGTGAAGATAAGCTGCGTTATGGTACCGAGAAAAACTCGCGTATTAAGCAAGTCGCTTCAGGTCGATTTGGCGTAACGCCGCATTACTTACGCAGTGCTGACGTTATTCAAATTAAAGTAGCGCAAGGTGCAAAACCAGGCGAAGGCGGTCAATTACCGGGTGAAAAAGTAACCCCATATATTGCTAAGCTTCGTTATTCTGTTCCAGGTGTTACATTAATTTCGCCACCACCACATCACGATATTTACTCAATTGAAGATTTAGCACAGCTAATTTTCGATTTGAAACAAGTAAACCCTAAAGCACTTATTTCTGTAAAACTGGTTTCAGAACCAGGCGTAGGAACCATTGCAACGGGTGTTGCTAAAGCGTATGCCGATTTAATTACTATTTCTGGCTACGATGGCGGTACAGGCGCAAGCCCACTTACTTCAGTTAAATATGCAGGTAGCCCATGGGAGCTAGGACTTGCAGAAACGCAGCAAGCCCTTGTTGAAAATGGACTGCGTCATCGTATTCGCCTGCAAACAGATGGTGGCTTAAAAACAGGTTTAGATATAATTAAAGCGGCAATTTTAGGTGCAGAAAGCTTTGGCTTTGGTACAGGTCCAATGGTTGCGCTTGGTTGTAAATACTTACGAATTTGCCATTTAAACAACTGTGCGACCGGTGTTGCAACACAAGACGAAACACTTCGTCAAAAGCATTACCACGGCTTACCAGAAATGGCGATGAACTACTTTAAGTTTATAGCGCAAGAAGCACGTGAAATCATGGCTAGCTTGGGTGTTGTAAACTTAACTGATTTAATCGGTCGTTTAGATTTGCTTGAAGCAATTGAAGGCAAAACAGCAAAACAGAAGAAAATTGATTTATCTTCCGTAATTGCTCAGCCTAATAACCCAACAGGTGAAACACTTTATTGCAGTGCGCCTAATAGCTCACATTATTTAGGAAAACTTAATGAGAGCCTACTTGCTAAGGCGCAAGACGCAATTGATGCTTCAAGCGGTATTTCACTAGTAAGTCGTATTTGTAATACGGACAGATCGGTAGGTGCAATGCTTTCTGGCTATATTGCTGATAAATATGGCAACCAAGGTATGGCGGCAGATCCTGTAGCAATTGAGCTACATGGTACTGCGGGTCAATCATTTGGCGTGTGGAATGCCGGCGGCCTTGAAATGACACTGGTTGGCGATGCAAACGATTACGTAGGTAAAGGCATGGCGGGTGGCAAGTTAGTTATTCGTCCACCACTTGGCTCGTCGTTCGAAAGTCACAAAGCCACAATTGCAGGCAACACATGTTTATACGGTGCAACAGGCGGCAAACTGTTTGCTGCAGGTTGTGCAGGCGAGCGCTTTGCAGTTCGTAACTCAGGTGTGCAAGCGGTTGTTGAAGGTGTAGGTGACAACTGTTGTGAATACATGACCGGTGGCGTTGTATGTGTACTGGGCAATGTAGGCGTTAACTTTGGCGCGGGTATGACCGGTGGTTTTGCTTATATTTTAGATGAGCGAAATGATTTTGAAAAACGCATTAATCCAGAGCTTGTCGAAATAGTAACACTAGACGAATTAACGTCGCATCAAGAACATTTACGCGGCTTAATTGCTGAGCATTTAGAGCTTACGGGTTCGTGCAGAGCAGAAAGTATTTTGGCTAACTTTGAATTGTACTTACCGATGTTCAAATTAGTAAAACCAATATCAAGTGACGTAAAAAGTTTACTCGGGCATCGCGCTCGCAGTAGTGCCGAACTACGTGTTCAGGCGCAATAAGGGGGCAGTATGAGCGAAAATGTATATCAATTTATAGACGTGCAGCGTGTAGACCCACGCAAAAAACCAATCTCGTCACGTAAAAAATCTTTCGTAGAAATTTACGAACCCTTTTCAGAGAATCAGGTTAACTCACAAGCTGACCGTTGTTTAGATTGTGGTAACCCGTACTGTGAGTGGAAATGTCCAGTACATAACTACATTCCACAATGGTTAAAGTTAATACGCACGGGCCGTATTATAGAGGCGGCTGAGCTTTCTCATCGTACAAATAGCTTACCAGAGGTTTGTGGGCGTGTTTGCCCACAAGACCGCTTGTGTGAAGGCTCGTGTACGCTCGATGAAGAGTTTGGTGCGGTTACAATAGGTAATATTGAAAAATACATTACTGATGAGGCATTTAAAATGGGCTGGAAGCCTGATATGTCTTATGTAACATGGACTGACAAAAAAGTAGCCATTATTGGTGCGGGCCCTGCAGGTTTAGGGTGTGCTGATATTTTGGTGCGTAACGGCGTTAAACCAGTAGTGTTTGATCGTCACCCAGAAATAGGTGGACTACTCACATTTGGTATTCCTTCTTTTAAACTTGAAAAATCAGTAATGCAAAAGCGCCGTGAAATTTTCACTGAAATGGGCGTAGAATTTAAGTTAAATGTTGAAGTAGGTGTTGATATTACACTTGATCAAATTTTAGCTGATTACGACGCTGTGTTTTTAGGGGTTGGTACGTATCAGAGTATGCGTGCAGGACTTGAAAATGAAGATGCACCGGGTGTTCACGATGCTCTACCATTCTTAATCGGTAACACTAACCGTGTAATGGGCTACGATGAGACAAAACAACCGTGTATTGATATGGCTAACCAAAAAGTAGTTGTACTTGGTGGTGGTGATACAGCCATGGACTGTGTGCGTACATCTATTCGTCAAAATGCCGCAAAAGTAACGTGTGCTTATCGTCGTGATAAAGAAAATATGCCGGGCTCTAAACGTGAAGTTAAAAACGCGAAAGAAGAAGGTGTTATATTTACGTATAACGTTCAGCCTAAAGGCATTGTATTGAACGATAAAGGTAAAGTGACCGGCGTTAAAATGGTTAAAACTAAATTAGGTGAACCTGACGCAAAAGGCAGAAGCCGTGCTGAAGAAGTACCTGGTTCAGAACATGTTATTGAAGCTGATCAAGTTATTATGGCGTTTGGTTTCCAACCTCACAAAATGGATTGGTTAGAAAAATACGATGTAGAAATAAACAACTGGGGCGGTATTAACGCACCAGAACAAGGTGAGTTTACACATCAAACTACTAACCCTAAAATATTTGCTGGTGGCGACATTGTACGTGGTTCAGATTTAGTGGTAACTGCTATTTTTGAAGGACGTAACGCTGCAGAAGGTATTATGGATTACTTAAAAGTTTAATTTTTCGTTTTAAAATAACGATATTTAAAGCAAGCCAAGTGGCTTGCTTTTTTATTTGTTTTATCCAAATGTAATGTCAACGTAATTAGTGACAAATGGGGCTATATTTATACCACCTTTTGTATGGCTTTCTTGAACAACACCTTTTGTTAGTAACTTCATGTAGAAACCTTATATAGTAACTTTCAGAGAAACTGCTTTGTTATTATGGGTTGCTCTTTATAAGCCAAATGCGATTTCTTTGGGTATCTACTAAGCGGCTTTCAGGGCTCGTTTCATATATATAAACGTTATCGACACTTCTTTCTTCTATGTCGTTTATATACTCCAATACCAATTCGCTTAATTAAGTGATCTATTTTGAGATAACAAAATTATGTCGATAATGAGGCTAAAGTTTCGTTACTTAGGTGTTCTCGGCAATTACCTCTACATTGCTTTGTATTCATGCAGTCGTATCTCGAAAGTTTTAACGCAGTTAGCGCCAAGTTCAATCCTTGAAATTGATTGAGTATTATCGCGGATTGGTATAATGCGTGTATTTTTTTTGTAACGGCACTTTTATTGATTAATGTGTTGTTTACTCGGTCCAGGCACAATTCATAGAATAGTTACTACCATCTTTAACTATGCAGGTTTAAATTATTTTTTGACTACCAGTCAGTTCGATTATTGCAGGAATAAAAGGGCGTACTTATATAATTTAGCAAATGGTATTAGTGCCAAGCAATTTAATATCGTAAAAATGTACTTACCTGAGATAAATGCAAGAGGCTAAAAATATGTGCACAATTGTCAGTGCTAATTACTAACCTTAATAGTTGATTTAAATATAAAGTAGGTTCATTATTGCACGCTGTTTACGGTTTGCTTACTTTATATCTATAAGTTTGCTTTTATACATTAATAAATAAATAGAAATTATGTACGAATATTCAAACAATTTAGAAAGGAAGCTCATTGTTCGGTTCTTTTCCTCAATAGGCTTTATAGCAACGTTTTCGATGGCTAGCTTAGCATTTATTAACAGCAGCTATTTATTAGCATTTACTTTGGTTGTTTCTTCGTTTGTTTACTTATCGGCGTTTAATATAGGCAGAGGTGTAGAGAAGTCTGCAACTGTAATTTTATATAACCTGTATGCACTGATGTTTTATCTGGTACTTACAGGAGGAGCACAAGGTACAGGGCCTATATGGATATTTATAGTGTCTCCTGTTACTTATTCAATTCGAGGGCTTAAACGAGGGACGTTTGATATTGTTTTATTTTTATCGGCGATTGTTCTCGGTTTCTATTGCGCTGATACATTTAATATATATGACTACAATCCTGAGCAGTTTCCAGTCAGAATCATACTCGCTTTTATAATTGTTGCATCGCTGAGTGGTTATTACGAATTTTCAAGAGAAAAATACAGCAGTAAATTAATTGCTTTAAGCCAAAAAAATGAATTTTTAGCAACTATAGATCCACTCACTAATCTGCCAAACCGCCGTTTCACTATGAATAAGCTTATAGCTTTTAAAAATGAGCTTAAAAATAATAATATCCCGTTTGTAATATTATTAGCTGATGTAGATAATTTTAAAAAAATTAATGATCAATTCGGCCATGATTTTGGCGATGAAGCTCTTATCCATTTAGCAAAAACGTTTGGAAATAATATTCCGCAAAATGCGATTGCTTCACGTTGGGGCGGTGAGGAGTTTTTAATTGTGATTCCAAATGTAACCGTTGATGAGGGCGAGCTCGTTGCAGAAAAAATCCATAATGCCCTTAAAGCTTCAGCTGTAAGCTTATTTTCAGATAGTGTAAATATAACGCTAAGCATTGGCATCACAGCTGCAAACGCTGAGCGCTCAATTGACCTAGATATTAAGCATGCTGATGAACTACTTTATAAAGCAAAAGAGCAAGGTAAAAACAGAACGTGCTCTTTTTAAATGTTTATTTACTTTAATCCATTGAAAACGAATCAAGGGATGGCCTTATTTTAGCCTTTCTGCGTTTTAAGCTCATGTAGCATATTACAATACACGCAATCTGCATTGTAATTAAAACCCAATAACTAACACCTAAATCACTTAGTCCATTTATTTTTTCGCTAGTAAAGTAATAGGCCACAACGATTAGTTGAAAAACTAAAAAGCTATTTAAAAACTTAAATAAACGTTGTTTAAAACAAGTATGTTTATATTTACTAAATATAATTAAACAGGTGCTTAGTACTAATAACAACCAACTTAAAATTATACAAAAATCAACTAAAGTACTGTGCATTATTTAATCCTTGAAGACGTTATTTACTAACACATTAGGCGTGAGCCATTATTAGTTCTTTAGCATTTGCTTTAGCTGTTTTGCTTATGTTATCGCCGCCAAGTAAACGGGCTATTTCATTAATACGGCCATCTTTATTTAAAGGCAGCATATGAGTAAACGTTTCGCCTTGTGCTATTTCTTTAGCTACAAAAAATTGCTGATGTGCACTACTGGCAACTTGCGGTAAATGAGTAACACAAATCACTTGAGTCGACTTACCTAATTGGCGTAATAGCTTACCTACAGCAGATGCCGTTGGGCCAGAAATACCTACATCAACTTCATCAAAAATAAGCGTTGGGGTTGTTACTTTTTGGGCAATAATTACCTGTATAGCAAGACTTATACGAGAAAGCTCACCACCTGATGCTACTTTAGCTAATGGCTGAAGTGGTTGCCCCGGATTAGTTGATACTAAAAACGAGACATTATCAAAGCCTAGGCTGTTTGGTGTACGATTACTCTCTTGAGTTAAGGCTATTTCAAAAACACCGTTTTCCATTGATAAATTAGCCATGCTTTCACTTATTAGTGTGTTAAGTGTATTAGCATACTCGCAGCGGCTTTTACTTAATTCATCAGCAGTTTGCTTGTAACTAAGTAACGCGCTTTCTATTTCTGACTCAAGCTGCTCCAGACGATTACTATTATTACTTATTGACTCAAGTTCTTGAGCAATCGATTGATGAAACTCAACTAACTGCTGTGGTTTTATATGATGCTTACGCGCTAAATCCATCGCTCCACTTAGCCTATTCTCTACTTCAACTAAGCGTGCCGGGTCTAAATCTGCTTGCTCAGTGTAATTGCGCACTTCGCGGCTTGCTTCTTCAACTTGTACAGCGGCTTCGCTAAGCATAGCAGCTACGCTTGCTAAACTTTCGTCATATTGAGCCAGTTCGGTAAATTGTTGAGCGCTGTGCTGTAGTAATGAGCAAGCGTTTTGCTCATCACTTTCATATAAGTGTTGTAACTCACGTTGGCACGATTCTAATATTGTTTGGCTATTGCTTAGTTTGTAATGCTCAGCCTCAATTAAATCAAACTCATTCTCTTGTAATGCAAATTCATCAAGCTCAGCAACTTGATACTCTAACAATTGTTTTTGCGCTGCTTGTTGCTGCTGTTGTTGTTCTAAGTGTTTAAATTCTTTTTGTAAGTTAGCAAACTGTTTATAGTTTTTATTTACTGAGTTTACTAAGTGGTGATGCCCTGCATAGGCATCTAAAAGCTGTAACTGATGCTCAGCTTTTAATAAATATTGGTGGGCATGTTGTCCATGAATAGATATTAAATATTGACCAAGTTCTTTTAATTGTGATGCGGTAACTGCACTACCATTAATATAGCTTTTACTACGGCCATTTTTACAAACAACACGACGTAATAAGCACTCGTTGTCAGAAGTGCTTAGCATATGTTGCTCTAAAAATGCTTGAGCAAGCGGTAGATCTGTTAAGTCAAATTGTGCACATACTTCCGCTTTATCAGAGCTTGGGCGAACTGCTGATGCTTCAGCGCGCTCACCTAAGCATAGCGATAGGGCATCAATAGCAATAGATTTACCAGCACCTGTCTCACCTGTGATCGCAGTCATACCGCTGCGCCATTCGGTGCTTAAATTACTTACGATTGCAAAATTTTTAACTTCTAAACCAATTAACATACTGTTTATCCATCCAGTCAATTAACTGTTAATTTATACAGTGTTTTGGTTTTTTGCAAATTAATTTTTTATTATTTAAGCAACACTTACATCTTGAGTAAACTGTGTATCGGAAGTTTGGGAAGATGCATCAATTTGATCATCAACAATATCAGTAGGTTGTATACTCTCTTCGGTTTTAAGCAGAGCAATGAGGGGAGGTAATGTATTAATATAAAAACTCTTATTGTATAAAATGCCTTGCTGGGGCAACTCAGATACAAAGTACTGTATATTATCAATCAATGGTTGAATTATATTTGTTTGATTGATTTTAATTAACTCGTTGGACAACGTATTAATTAGTAGGTCGGCGGTATCTTCAAGCTGTTGCAAGTTCTCGTCTGTATGTGATTGAACAACAAAAAAATTATTTACAATAGCTTGAATGCGAGGAACGTATTTTGGGCGAATTATTTTAGCATCAAGTAGATCATTAAGCTTTGCTTTAAGGCGCGTATTTACATGCGAAACACGTTCATTAAATAGCTTTTTTCTAGCTTCTATCGCTTTTTTACGGTTACTCTCAATTTTGAGGTAACTGTATAAAAGTGTAATTAATAGCAGTAAAGCAAAGAATACTACATAAGTCATTGCTACTCGTTCCTAAATTAGTTGATTATTATTTTAAGTCGCCATTTTGCTTTATAGTACCAAATTTGGCAATAAAATTAGTACAAACGACTACCCCAATTCAGTTTTGTACGTAAAACGTTGTAGTAAGAGTAATTTTTTGGATGAATTAAGCGCAATTGTTTATCGGCTTTTTTAATTACTACCTCATCGCCGGGTAATACGGCTAGCACTACGTGGCTGTCGCAGCTTACCTGTAGGCTATCTGTATTTTCTAGGCTTAGCTTTAAACGAACTTCATTATCGGCATCTACCACTAAAGGTCTGCTAGATAAGGTATGAGGAAACATAGGTACTAACGATATAGCATTTAGTTCTGGCGTTAATATTGGACCGCCACCTGAAAGTGAATACGCCGTAGAGCCTGTCGGGGTTGATACTATTAAACCATCGGAGCGCTGAGAAAACACAAAGTCATTATTTATAAAAGCTTCAAATTCAATCATGTGCGCTACTTTATCGGCATGAAGTACCGCTTCGTTAACGGCTGAGTTTGCACTTTTTAATTCGTTGTGGCGATATACTTCTACTTCTAATAAAAAACGTTTTTCTTCAAGATACTCACCACTGAGTACTTGCTCTAAGCTCGCTTCAAACCCTTCGGGGTTTAAATCAGTTAAAAAACCAAGGTTGCCTCTATTTACACCAATTACAGCAATGTTAAAGCGCGCAAGTACGCGAGCTGCGCCAAGCATGTTACCGTCACCGCCTACAACAATGGCTAAATCGGCTTGTTCACCTAAGTCGACTAACTTAACAAGTTTGTCATGCGGAATATCGTCTAACTGACTCCCTGTGCGTTTTTCTACTATTACCTCAAAGCCAAGCGCAAGTAAAAAGGTATGTAAACGCTGAAGGGTAGCAGCGGCTCCCGGGTGATTAGGTTTGCCAATTAGGCCTATGGTGTTAAAAGGAGAGTCCATAATGTACGCACAAAGAGATTTAATAATAGTAGAGTAACTCAAAACAGAAGTGTTTGAAAATACAGATTATAGCAATATTATAAACCTTCAATTTTATTCGCAGTGAGTTAGCTGCACTACTTGAAAAAGAACTAAACGCCCCGATATCTCTTTCATGCAACAAGATGTAGATACCATGAAACTAAACCCACGAGATCAGCAAATTTTTTCAGCTGTTATGAACATGTACTGTAATGGTGAAGGCTTGCCTGTTCCATCAACAAAAATTGCCAAGCTCAAAGGCATGGCAGTGTGTTCGGCTACGGTTCGTAATGCTATGGCTCGCTTAGAAAAAGTGGGCTTATTGTATTCACCTCATACATCCGCAGGGCGAGTGCCGACAAATGAAGGGTTTGATTATTGGTTTGACGAATTTTTTGTGCTTGCTGATATTGCTAATTATTGGCAACCACAGCAGTCACAACTCGTTGAGCTAGCGCATGGTTTGAGCCAAAAATACCAAGTATGTTGTTGTGTTGGTTTACCTCAAGCCAGTTCACAGCAAGTGTTTAGAGTAGAAGTGCTTGATTTTGATTCTACCGACTGGCTTATTTTATTAATAGATAGGGCAGGGCAGAGTCACAATATTTGTATTGATAAACCTCATGATTCGTCAGACTCTGTTCGTTATCAATTTGCCACTTGGTTGAACACTGTATTTAGCCAACAAACCTTAATGGAAGGTTTGTACCGTATGCAAGCTATGGCAAATACAGCGCCTCGAAATTGTCATGATTCGCTTAATCAATGGACGCGACAACTAAGCCAAAAATTAGGCTCAGATAATAGTATTGTTGTTGGTGAAAATTACCTCTACAAACAAATCGATTGCGAACAAAGTTTAAATATTGGTGTTTCGTTTTTAAATTATGTAGAAGATAAGCTTGCTTTTAAAAATGGTGTATCGGTACTTAATAGCGAAAAATTACCTTTTACTGAGTGCGATGAATTAATTGTAATAAGCGTGCCGTACTTTAAAAATCAAGAATATCAAAGCCGTTTTTGTATAATTTGTCCTAAATCAGCGCAGATTGAAGAAATAATTCAAGAATTTAAATTAATTGAGGCATCTAACTCTTGAATCTTTTTATTCAATCCCCATAATTACCGCAGTTGTAAAGAATTGGAGCACGTATTTTATGTCTGAGCAGACACAAAACCCTGAGCAAGAAGTAGAATTAAACGAAGAAATTTCTAAAATGCAGGCTGATGTAGAAGCAGCAGTAGAAGCCGCTGATCAGCATGCAGAACAAGAACAAAGCCCTGAAGCAGAAATTGCGATGTTATATGCAGAGCTTGAAGCTGCAAAGCAAACAATTGCTGATCAAAAAGACGGTGTTGTTCGTGCCGCAGCAGATGTAGATAATATTCGTCGTCGTGCAGCACAAGATGTAGAAAAAGCGCATAAATTTGCACTAGAAAAATTTGCTAACGAATTGCTACCTGTAATTGATAACCTTGAACGTGCTATTGAATTTTCTGATAAAGAAAATGAGACACTAAAGCCGTTGCTTGAAGGTATCGATATGACGGTTAAGAGCTTTAATGACGCTGTTTCTAAATTTGGTGTTGAAATTGTAAACCCACAAGGTGAGCAGTTTAATCCAGATTTTCATCAAGCAATGTCAATTCAACCAAGTAACGATGTAACACCTAATACAGTACTTGCTGTTATGCAAAAAGGTTACACATTGAATGGTCGTTTATTACGCCCTGCAATGGTTATGGTTTCTAAAGCTGCAGACGCTTAATTAATTTAAGATTATTAGCTTTGATAAAAATGCCTCATATTGAGGCATTTTTTTTGTCTTTTTTATAGTGAATTAGCTGTACGAGCATAGTGAGTAACACAGCACTAAACATTAAACTTGAAAATGGCACTGCGCTTTTTGCATGCATAATGGCGAGTAGCGGGCCAACTAATGCACCACTACCAAAACGAAGTGTGCCAATTACGGCCGTTGCCGTACCTGTGTTTCTTTCAAACTTCATTAATATTAGCGAATCAGCATTACTTGCAGTGACACCTAAACTCATCATTAATGGCGCAATAGCAGCCACAATATAATAAAGTGATAAGTGCAATAAGCTAAATGTTAACAGCGCAAGCCCCGATACAAACCCACATACAAGCCCAATATAGAGCATTTTTCGAGAGCCCAGCCTTGGTACAATTCGCGTATTTAAAAAGTTACCAAACATCAGCGCCATTACATTAAACGCAAATAACACACCAAATAATTGTTCTGATACTTCATATAAATCCAAATATATAAAAGGTACTGAGGTTAAAAAGCAAAAAAATCCAAACGATACAAACATAGAACTGAGTATATCCGCACGTGCGTCTTTATTACTCAGTACAGTTTTATAGCTGTCAAAAAACAGAGCGAGGCCTTTCTTCTCATTTTTATGAATAGGTATATCTATTAAATACACTTGTACAAACGCTAATATTAAAAAGCTATATCCAGCAAGAACCAAGAATATGGTTGACCAAACAGAAAATCCTAAAATAAACGAACCAACAGAGGGGGCTACTAACGGTGCTACCATCATGATCATCGACACATACGACATTCCCTTAGCTGTATTTTGCTGATAAATATGGCGAATAATACCCGGTACGACTACGGTTGCTGCCGCTCCGGTAAATGCTTGCACTGCTCTAAGAGTCCAAAACGCATGAATTTCGGTTGTAAATGCGAGTGCAAGTGAGCTTGCGCCAAATAGGGTTAAGCCAATACGTGCGAGCTTACGGCGGCCAATTTGATCGGCAATAGGGCCAAAAAATAACATCCCCAATGAATAACCCGCTAAGTAAATACTCAACGATATTTGTACATTTGGCATATTAGTTTGTAAATCGCTTGCAATTACCAGCATGGCGGGCAAATACATATCAATAGCCAAAGGAGTAATCGCCACGATACTGGCTAATAAAGGCAATAAAATACGGGTATTAAAAGACGAGGCTGAGGCGTCCATGTGTAAACTCAACAATCACTAAAAACAAGGGCTATAGTGTAACAGGGCATTGTATTGGGATAAACTTAGTTTGCCTGCTAAGTTTATCGTCTTATCGCATCCTTTTAATATAAAGGTATATAAAGCAAATATTTTAAATTGGTACTGTGTTTGTTATTCTACAAGCAATAAAAAATTCATTACTTAAGAGAATTATCATGAAAAAACTAGTACTTGCAGTATTAGCGACAGCCGTTTTAGTCGGTTGTAAAACGTCACCAACAGGACGCACTCAAATAGCGCTTTACTCAGATCAACAAATGAGTGAAATGGGCACTGCTAGTTTTGCAGATATGAAAAAAAGCCAACCAATTAATAAAGATGCAAAAACAAATGCATATGTAAATTGCATTGCTGAAAAAGTAGTGGCTGTATTACCAAAAGAATACGCGTCGCAAAATTGGGAAGTAGTTGTATTTGAAGATGAATCTGCTAATGCTTTTGCACTACCTGGTGGTTACATTGGGGTTCATACGGGCTTATTAAAAATAGCCACCAATCAAGACCAACTAGCAACAGTGCTAGGGCACGAAGTAGGGCACGTAATTGCTGAGCATTCTAATGAGCGTGTTTCACAAAGCTCTATTTTAGATACCGGTATGCAACTTGGTAGTGCAGCACTTGAAATGGGTAACATTCAATACCGTAATGAAATTATGCAGGGTCTAGGCTTAGGCGCACAGTATGGTGTTGTTTTGCCATTTAGCCGTTCGCACGAGTCAGAAGCTGATGAAATTGGCTTAGATTTAATGGCTGAAGCAGGCTTTAATCCACAAGAATCAGTAACCCTTTGGCAAAATATGAGTGCAGCAGGTAGTGGTACAACACCTGAGTTTTTATCAACTCACCCAGCGCCAAGCAGTCGTATTAAAGACTTACAAGCACAAATGAGTAAAGCACTTAGTGAGCAAAGTACAGCTAAAGCACAGGGTAAAAACCCACAATGTAAGTTGTAATACCAACCTGCATAAATCTTTGATCAATTTAACGAATTAAATTGCACTATAACGTCGTTAAAAATTTTTTATTTAGAACAACTAGATACAAAAATTTTTGCCAAGTTATAGCGTAATTTTCTTAACGTTAAATAGACCCCATATATAAGCAGATTGGTATAATTTAGTTTAATTACTAAATAAAAACCCCTGTGAGTAATTACTTACAGGGGTTTTTGTATTCAGTACTCACCTTTATTTAGTTGTAAGCGCTTTTTGTAATACATTTTTAAAGCGTTCAAAATCTTCAATGTGCGGCAGGTGCCCTAAGTTATCTAGTTCGAATAATTGTGCGTCAGGAATAAGTGCTGCAGCGTGTTTGCCTAATTTATCGTATCGACCAAGCTCGTAATCAACATTATCTTTTTTCCAGTTACGGCCAGGACCGGTTCTATCGCGTGTACCAATAATTAATTTAACCGGCACAGTTAAATCTTTAAATTCGGTTATTACAGGTTGAGTGAAAATCATATCGTATGTTTTTGCATTCACCCATGCCATTTGTTCTTTATCTGGGCCTTGTATTTGCCCTGTTATAAAGTCAGTTAAGGCTGAATATGTTGTATTCCACTTACCATCGTAGTAATTTTTTTGTTGATATTTTTTTACACCTTCCGGTGTTTTTGAAAGCTCGTTTTTATAGAAAAAATTAGTATCTTTGTAATCAACATACTGCAAGTAGTTTTCAAGCCCAATAGGGTTTAATAAAATTAGCTTTTTAGTTGTATTTGGATACATTAATGCAAAACGACTCGCTAGCATCCCGCCCATAGAGTGCCCAAGTACAATCGACTCTTTAATATTAAGTGAATCTATTAACGCGTGAGTATGATGAGCAAGCGTCGCAAACGAATACTGGTAATTAGTTGGCTTAGACGACTTGCCAAAACCAATTTGATCAGGGATTAATACCCCATAACCTAAAGATTGCAGGTATTGCGCAGTGGTAGTCCAGTAGTCAGCATTAAAATTTTTGCCATGCATAAGTGTAACTGTAGGCATATCGGCTTTAGTTGGCTTTAAGTAAATATAAGCCATTTTTAATGATTGTTTTTGCGACTCAAGTGCAAAGTAATTTACCTTAAAATCGTATTCGTAATTGCTTAATAGTGCATCATAAGAAAGGGCGGATGTATCTTGAGAAGTGCCAGCTAAGGCATTGTTTGTTAGTACTAATAAAGTAGAGAAACAAATAACTTTAATCGACGACATTCAGTTACTCCTATTAAAGGCGAGCGCTTGGCTTAAAAAGAAGTACAACAATAACTAAGTATTTAAACCTGTTCAATTAAATGTTTTACGTGGACGAAAAAAAGCGAAGCTAAAATAGTGCTTCGCTTATTATTACTGAGTAAAGAGCTGATTGTTGAAGCTTAAAATGTCCACTCAATATGGATTTGTGGTACCGATTCAGTGACTTCAGTACCTAATTTGTTGTGCCAGTATTGTAATTCCATTCCCAGCAGTAGTGTGTTTTCTTTCATTTGAAGGGCGTGACCCATATCCCACACTAAAATAGGCTGTGCTAGTATCCAAGCTTGTACATCGTTACCAAATTCATCTTCACGCTCTGCGATGTATTCAGCGTGGCCTTTAAAGCTAAACTTTTGTGAGCCAATAGTGAAAGGATATTCAAAAGCTACATCAAGCATCCAACTATTAGTTTCAATAGGTGCGCCGCCTTTTGCTACACCTTCACTATCGTCAATGTAGGCTGTGAACAGCGTTTGAAAAAAGTTAAACCCAGGTACATCCCAGCTTAATTTTACACCTGGTAAATACTTCATTACTTTTGCATCACCAGCAACGTTAATACCGCCCGTTAGGCCAACATCTAATAATGCGCCAGAGCCAATTTGCTTACCAGTGATGGCAGATAAGCTAACCGTTGAGTACCACTCACCATAAAAATCAGCATCTTGGTAACCGTCATCTATATCGTCTTTACTGTAATCAATAAAAAAGAAATTATCGCCGTAATCGTAACCCGATGCATGTTGAACCGAGTAAACAGTGGTGTCTGACTCTTGCTTAGAAAATGGATTTTTTTGGCTGCCATTATTTATATGTACTGCTGTACTGCTCCAATTGGCAGCGAAAGCCGACGATGATAAAGCGAGAGAAGTAAGGGTAATAAAAGGGAGTAATTTTTTAAATTTCATAACTGTTTAATAACTATAATTTTAGTGACACGCGGAAGCGGCAATTATAGCAGAAGAGATTGATTTGTTGATCGCTAATTTAACACATGTTGCAGCCTACTTAATAAGCTGCAATATGTAATGACTCAATTTATTACGCTTTATTACGGCGTAAACAAATAATAGTAATCGCCGTAAATGCTAAAATAAAACAGTAATAAGAAGACGTTGATACTTCCCACGGGCTAATTTTAAACGTAGCGCCTAACAGTAGCGCTTGTGCGCCATAAGGAAGTGAGCCTTGCGTTACACAAGCAAATATATCAAGCAAACTTGCAGAGCGTTTACCGCTTATTTCACCGTCGTCGGCAAGCTTTTTAGCAATAGGGCCAGCAACAATAATAGATACGGTGTTATTAGCAATACACATATTACTTGTCATAACGAGTGCGGCAATACCTAATTGGTCGGCCACTTTACGGTGCCATTTTGCGATGATTTTAGTAATTGCCTGAATCTTATGAGCAATATAATCAAGGCCACCATTAATGCGAATAAATTCAGATAAGCCACCTATAAACATTGATAGTAAAAATATTTCCTGCATATCGGTAAAGCCTTTGTAAATATCTTTTACAAAGCTTGCGCCTTCATAACTTCCTGTAAAGCCCATTAATGCAGCAAAAATAATACCGCTAAACAACACTACAAATACGTTCAAGCCAGCAACCGCTAACACTAAAATAAAGGCATAAGGAAGTACTAACCAAATATCGTAATCTTTGGTTTCAACTACTTGTGCTGCAGGTGTTAAATAAAACAACAAGCCAATAGTTAGTATTGCAGCGGGTACTGCTATTTTAAGATTCTCTTTAAACTTATCTTTCATCTCACAGCCCTGCGTTCGCGTAGCTGCGATAGTGGTATCGGAAATAATTGATAAGTTATCGCCAAACATAGCGCCAGATACAATCGTACCGGCCATTAACGCAGGGTCGATACCTGTTTTGATGGATACTGCATAAGCAATAGGACCAATAGCACCAATTGTTCCCATCGACGTACCCATTGCAGTAGATACAACCGCTGCAATTAAAAATAAACCAGGAAGTAATAGCGAAGGTGGAATAAGTGATAAGCCAGCATTTACTACCGCATCTACACCACCGGTTGCACTGGCAACGGCAGAAAACGCACCTGCAAGTAAGTAGATTAAACACATGGTAATAATATTGTTGTGTCCGGCACCTTTAATAAAGGTCTCTACACATTCGTTTACTGTGCCTTTATTTAATATAAACGCAAGCATAATAGCGGGTAATATAGCCACTGGAGCAGGAAGTTGATAAAAAGCGTAATCAACCCCTTGCGATTGTAAATATAAACCAGAGCCCAAAAATAGTGCTACAAAGGTTAAAAGGGGTAGTAAAGAAAGTATTGCTTTGTTTTTGTTAAATGATGGCTGCATCATAATCCTCGAAACCAGTTAATTTACAACAGCCAAAAATTCCTCTTTTAGCTGAATTTAGCAAATCTACCTACTATGTTAATCATTAACAAAATTAGGAGAGTGCAGCGCCCGCAAGCCAAAGACCAAATCGACGCGAAAGAGAAGTTTAAATGTATAGATGGCTAAAGTAAACTGGTATTGTTATTATTATTAAATTAAAAGGTCACCTGACTATTGCATGACTTTTAGATAATATCTACAAAGTAACGCTATTTTCAGCGATTAATATTTGTCCAACTGCATAAAAATACCTAAGCGCGTATTTGTAATGCACCGGATATATACTTAGATTAGTAAAAAACGGATCCAAATTTAAATTAGGTAAAAACAATGACTACAAATCGAATAGGCGTTTTTGGTGCTAATGGCAGAATGGGCTTAGCTTTATTAGAAGCAGCGACAATTAAAGAGCAAACACAACTTACAGGTGCATACGTTCGTAGCAGTTCATCGTTATTAGGTATTAATGTAAATCAAGTAAATAGCGCCGCCGATAACAGTGTTAGCTTTAGCGAAGAAACCACAATAGATAATGTAGATGTTTTAATCGACTTTACGCTTCCCGCTGGTATGAAAAACCATTTAAAAACCGCTGTAGCACAAAAAATTCCTATGGTTATTGGTACAACGGGCTTAACAAGCGACGATATGGCACTTTTACACGATGCCGCTAAGCATATTCCTATTGTATTTGCGCGAAACTACAGTGTAGGAGTCAATGTACTACTGAACCTTGTGCAAACCGCAGCGACCAAATTTGGTGACGATTTAGATATTGAAATATTTGAAGCGCATCATCGTCATAAAATCGATGCGCCATCGGGCACAGCATTAGCCATTGGCGAATCAATTGCACAGGCTAAAGGCTGGGACCACGACGAGGTTGCTGTATACGACCGCAGCCAAGTGGAGACAGCTAAATCGCAAAATGAAATTGGTTATTCGGTACTAAGAGGGGGCGATATAGTAGGTGAACACACCGCATACTTCGCTACAATGGGCGAAAGGCTCGAATTAACCCATAAAGCAAGTTCAAGAATGACATTCGCTCTAGGTGCTGTAAGGGCTGCAAGCTGGTTGAAAAACAAACCTGTAGGACTTTATGATATGCAAGATGTACTAGATCTGAAGTAGTTTAGTTACTTTTTTAACTGTTTGGGTCTAATTTTGCCTACAGTGACTTGTTTGTAACAATTTACTAAATAATATTAGACCTAAAAGCTAACTTAATGTAATATGCAGCCAATTTGCCAAAAATTACTAAATGCGTGTTTCCAATTATACCCAAGTGGCTAGTAAATCCGGGGTTTCAGTGGGAATAAAAATAGTTTTAGGCAAGAAAAAATGATTGAAGGTTGAATGCTTTACATCTGCATCATTTAAGACTGCGTAAAACAATTTAAGCTCACAGAAATCTGGTTTTGACGATCCCTCTGGGTATTGGCGGGGTGTTAAGCAATTGCTTACTCCCGTTTTTTACTGTTAGGAGGTTTAACTTGACTAAATCCGCTCTGTTAGTCCTAGAAGACGGCACAGTGTTTCGCGGTACTGCAATCGGCGCTGACGGCATGTCAGTCGGTGAAGTAGTATTCAATACGTCTATGACTGGTTATCAAGAAATTTTGACTGATCCATCATACGCGGAACAAATCGTAACTTTGACGTACCCACATATCGGTAATACGGGTACCAACAGCGAAGACGAAGAAGCGAATCAAATTTGGGCTAAAGGCCTAGTGATCCGTGATTTGCCACTGCTAGCAAGTAATTTTCGTAACGAGCAATCGTTAGATGATTACTTAAAAGAACGTAATATTTTAGGTATTGCGGACATCGACACCAGAAAGTTAACTCGAATTTTGCGTGATAAAGGCGCACAAAACGGGTGTATTATTGCTGGCGACGAGCTAGACGAAAATAAAGCGCTACAAGCCGCGCAAGCCTTCCCAGGCTTAAAAGGTATGGATTTAGCAAAAGTTGTCTCAACCAAGGAAAATTTTGAGTGGCGCGAATCAAGCTGGACATTAGGCGAAGGATTTAAAACCCTTGATGCTGCTGATGAAAAGTTTCATGTTGTTGCCTACGACTTCGGTGTAAAGCGTAATATTTTACGTATGCTTGTAGACCGTGGTTGTAAACTTACAGTAGTACCAGCGCAAACCTCTGCCGCTGACGTACTGGCTTTAAACCCTGATGGTATCTTCCTATCTAATGGCCCTGGCGATCCTGAGCCATGTACTTACGCTATTGATGCAATTAAAACCTTTTTAGAAACCGACACACCAATTTTTGGTATCTGTTTAGGTCATCAGTTATTAGCCCTTGCCTCAGGTGCTAAAACAGAGAAAATGAAATTTGGCCACCACGGCGCTAACCACCCAGTTAAAGACCTAGACCGCGATGTAGTTATGATCACAGCTCAAAACCATGGTTTTGCAGCTCAAGAGTCAAGCCTGCCAAGTACGCTTCGTGCCACGCACAAATCGTTATTTGATGGAACGCTTCAAGGTATTCATCGTACAGATAAACCTGCGTTTAGCTTCCAGGGTCACCCTGAAGCAAGCCCTGGTCCGCACGATGCAGCCCCATTATTTGACCACTTCATCGATTTGATGCAAGCGCGTAAACACTAATTTAACTGGAGTAATAATGCCAAAACGTACCGACATAAAAAGCATTCTTATCTTAGGCGCAGGCCCAATTGTAATTGGTCAAGCTTGTGAATTTGACTACTCTGGTGCTCAAGCGTGTAAAGCACTTAGAGAAGAAGGCTACAGAGTTATATTAGTTAACTCAAACCCTGCAACTATCATGACCGACCCTGATATGGCCGATGCAACATACATCGAACCAATTCACTGGGAAGTGGTAGAAAAAATTATTGAAAAAGAAAAGCCAGATGCAGTACTGCCTACAATGGGTGGTCAAACGGCATTAAACTGTGCGCTTGAACTAGACAAGCACGGTGTATTGGCTAAACATGGCGTTGAACTAATTGGTGCAACGGCTGATGCAATCGACAAAGCAGAAAACCGTGAACGCTTTGACGTAGCAATGAAAAATATTGGTCTTGAATGTCCTCGTGCTGAGATTGCTCACTCTATGGATGAAGCCAAAGACATCATAACGCGCATTGGTTTACCATGTATTATCAGGCCTTCTTTTACTATGGGCGGCACCGGCGGCGGTGTGGCGTATAACTTAGAAGAGTTTGAAGAAATTTGTGAACGAGGCTTAGATTTATCGCCAACGAACGAATTACTAATTGATGAATCACTGATTGGTTGGAAAGAGTACGAAACAGAAGTTGTACGTGATAAAAACGACAACTGTATTATTGTTTGTACCATTGAAAACTTTGACCCTATGGGTGTTCACACTGGCGATTCAATCACCGTTGCACCAGCGCAAACGCTAACCGACAAAGAATACCAAATTATGCGTAACGCCTCTATGGCAGTATTACGTGAAATTGGTGTAGAAACTGGCGGTTCTAACGTGCAGTTTGGTATTAATCCTGAAGATGGCCGTATGGTTATTATTGAGATGAACCCACGTGTATCACGTTCATCTGCATTAGCATCAAAAGCAACGGGTTTCCCAATTGCTAAAATTGCAGCAAAACTAGCAGTAGGTTATACGCTTGACGAGCTTCAAAACGACATTACTGGTGGCAAAACTCCCGCGTCTTTTGAGCCTTCAATCGATTACGTTGTTACAAAAATTCCTCGCTTTAACTTTGAAAAATTTGCCGGTGCAAACGACCGTTTAACTACGCAAATGAAATCAGTTGGCGAAGTAATGGCAATTGGTCGTAACCAACAAGAGTCGTTGCAAAAAGCATTACGTGGTCTTGAAGTGGGTGCAACGGGATTTAACCCGATAGTTGCGCTTGATGATCCTAAAGCAAAAGAAAAAATCATTCGTGAACTACGCGAGCCAGGCGCTGAGCGTATTTGGTACATTGCCGATGCAATGCGCCATGGCATGAGTGTTGATGATGTTTACGAACTGACTAAAGTTAACCGCTGGTTCTTAGTACAAATAGAAGACATTTTAAAAGACGAAGCAAAAATAGCGAAAGTAGGCATGGCGGGTTTAAATGCTGACTTCCTACGTAAACTTAAACGTAAAGGCTTTGCAGATCCGCGTATAGCAGAAATTGCAGGTGTATCTGAAGCTGAAATTCGTAAAAAACGTCATTTATTAAACATCGTGCCAGTATACAAACGTGTTGATACGTGTGCAGCAGAATTTAGCTCAGACACTGCTTACATGTACTCAACTTACGATGAAGAGTGTGAAGCTAACCCAACAGATCGTGATAAAATCATGGTTATTGGTGGTGGTCCAAACCGTATCGGTCAAGGTATTGAGTTTGATTACTGTTGTGTACATGCCTCGCTTGCGCTTCGCGAAGACGGTTACGAAACTATTATGGTTAACTGTAACCCTGAAACGGTATCTACCGATTACGATACATCTGACAGGTTATACTTTGAACCAATTACGCTTGAAGACGTACTCGAAATCGTACGTGTTGAAAAGCCAAAAGGCGTTATCGTACAGTACGGTGGTCAAACACCACTTAAACTAGCGCGTGAGCTTGAAGCGAATGGTGTACCAGTGATTGGTACTTCACCTGATGCGATTGACCGTGCAGAAGACCGCGAACGTTTCCAACAACTTGTTGAGCGTTTAAACTTACTTCAGCCAGAAAATGCAACAGTAACTTCAACCGAAGAAGCCTTACTTAAATCAGTTGAAATTGGCTTTCCATTAGTTGTACGCCCGTCGTACGTACTAGGTGGTCGTGCAATGGAAATTGTATACGACGAAGATGATTTACGTCGCTACATGACCGAAGCTGTACAAGCATCAAACGAAGCACCTGTATTACTGGACCGTTTCTTAGATAACGCGATTGAAGTTGACGTTGACGCAATTTGTGACGGCGAGCAAGTAATTATCGGCGGTATTATGGAGCACATTGAGCAAGCGGGTGTTCACTCGGGTGACTCAGCCTGTTCATTACCAGCACATTCTTTATCACAAGAAGTGCAAGATGTAATGCGCAAGCAAGTAACCGACATGGCGCTTGAACTTGGTGTTGTTGGCTTGATGAATACACAGTTTGCAGTAAAAGAAGACAAAGTGTACTTAATCGAAGTTAACCCGCGTGCTGCACGTACTGTACCGTTTGTATCAAAAGCAACCGGTGTGGCGCTTGCAAAAGTAGCTGCACGTTGTATGGCTGGTCAGTCTTTAGCAAGCCAAGGTATTACTAAAGAAGTGATCCCTCCTTACTACAGCGTTAAAGAAGTTGTTTTACCATTTGCTAAGTTTCAGGGTGTGGATCCAATCCGTGGTCCTGAGATGCGTTCAACAGGTGAAGTGATGGGTGTTGGTGATACTTTCGCCGAAGCATTCGCAAAAGCACAATTAGGTGCAAGCAACACTTTACCACGCGGTGGTCGCGCGCTATTATCTGTTCGTAATAGCGATAAGCCACGTATTGTTGAATTAGCCAAAATCATGACCGACTTAGGTTTTGAACTTGACGCAACTGGTGGCACGGCACAAGCTCTTGAAGAAGCTGGCATTGAAGTACGACGTGTAAACAAAGTATATGAAGGCCGCCCGCATATTCTTGATTATATCAAGAATAAAGAGTACAGCTATATCGTTAATACCACCGAAGGTCGCCAAGCGATCGAAGATTCGAAGGTGTTACGTCGTGGTGCATTGCAAAATAAAACCAACTATACGACAACCTTGAACGCGGCATTCGCTAACTGTACTGCTAATAAAGCAGATGACCGCAGCAAAGTGACGTCAGTTCAAGAGCTACATCTGCGATTGAACTAAGGAAATGTGCCAAGGCCAACTAGGGCCTTGGTGTTAAGTGAGAAAAGTATGCAATCAATTCCGATGACAGTTCGTGGCGCAGATTTACTGCGTAAAGAGCTTAACGAATTAAAAACAGTTACCCGTCCTAAAATCGTAAGTGATATTGCGGTTGCACGTGAACATGGTGACTTAAAAGAAAACGCTGAATACCACGCTGCGCGTGAGCAACAGGGTTTTTGTGAAGGGCGTATTCAAGAAATTGAAGCTAAACTTTCAAATGTTCAAATTATCGACGTAACTAAAATGCCAAATACCGGTAGAGTTATTTTTGGCACTACGGTAACTATTGTAAATATAGAAACCGATGCTGAAGTAAAATACCGTATTGTGGGCGATGACGAAGCAAATATTAAAAACAACTTAATATCTGTTAACTCACCGATTGCACGTGGCTTAATTGGTAAACAAATGGACGACGCAGTGTCTATTCAAACGCCAAAAGGTATTGTTGAGTTCGAAATCATTGAAGTTGAGTATCTTTAACGCATAACTCACTTTAACGTTTTTAAATAAAAACCGATGTAATTACATCGGTTTTTTTATGTCTGTAATTTAACCTTTAATGGTAGGCGTGTTTGTACAGTATTCATATTCTATAAATATGGTCTATGTTGGTATAGTAGGTACTTATATCAATTTACTAAAAACATGAGCATTTAGCGCATCAAATAACTCGCTGATTTAATGTAATTGGTATTAACGTATTCTCTAAAAAGGAAAATATATGCCTAATATACTTTACCCAGCGCCTTTAAAAGTAGGATCAAAAATAGCAATTTGTTCACTTTCATCAGGCCTTAAAGAAAAGTACCATGCACGGTTAGACATTGTTATTAATGGATTAAAACATCGAGGGTATGATGTTGTTGAAGGAGAGTTTTTACGTCAAAGCAAACCGCATGGACAGCTTAACGCTAAAGCGCATGCTCAGCAGTTAATGGGTTTTTTATTAGATGATGATATAGATGCAATTATGCCTCCATTTGGTGGCGAGCTTGCAATGGAAATACTGCCCCTACTTGATTTTAATGCAATTAAAGAAGCAAAGCCTAAATGGTTAGTTGGGTTCTCTGATGTAAGCACCATTGCATGCGCACTCACGGCAAAATGCCAATGGGCAACACTACACAGCGCTAATCTTATGCAGTTACATCCTGACGAAAAAAGTCCTTATTGCCTGCAAATATTTGAAACACTAAGTTATGAAGCAGGTAGCAAATTTGAGCAAGCACCGTCATCGCATTATCAAAAAAATAGACCTGATTACGTACAAAACCCAAATGCATTGTTTGAACACACAGAAGTTACTCAGTGGCAGTGTTTAAATTACTTTGATGCACGCACTATTGAAATGTCGGGTCGTTTATTTGGTGGGTGCTTAGATACAGTCGGCTTATTACTCGACTCTCCATTTTTGGCACTACATGAATTTAAAAAACACAGTGCACCCGAAGGGCTTATTTTATACCTAGAAAACTCAGAGCTGACGCCAACAACCGTTGCACGGTTTTTACTTTCATTAAAATTAGCAGGTATATTTGACGATATAAACGGTATTATTATTGGTCGCAGCGTGATCACTCAAGGTCAAGATGCTTCTTTTGATTACCGCCACGCGCTTGATGTTGCACTAGGTGGGTGTTTATTTCCTGTGATTATTGATGCCGATATTGGTCATGCTCCACCTAACTTAAATTTAGTAAACGGCGCTACTTGTACAATCACCGCTGACATAAATGAAGGTAAAGTAGTCAAAGCCTCATTAAATACCGAGCTTTGTTAGAAGTTTATTCACTTACCTTTGATAAGTAATTAAGTTAAAGGGTATAATAAGCCCGCTTTTATAGCGCTTTAGTTCTAAAAGTACATTCTCAGGGCGGGGCGAAATTCCCCACCGGCGGTATGTTTAATGTTATTTATAACTTAAACGAGCCCGCGAGCGCTTTATTTAACCTAGGTTCAGTAAAGGTCAAGCAGATCTGGTGAGATGCCAGAGCCGACGGTTACAGTCCGGATGAAAGAGAATATGGCTTATTCAATTTTATTAAAGACACGATCATTGTATCGCGTTAAGTGAGCTATTTTTTAGCGTTATAATAGGTCACTAATTTAATGCCGTTGGTATAACAGTGTGCGCTGCTTTTTGCTGCGTGCTTTTTGTATTTTATTTAAGCTATTTTGGTAGTGATCGTTTTAAATTTAAAGCGATATATTACTGATCCTTTCACAGTCCTGAATCTATTATTTTTTATTTGGAATATAATGATGATTCAGTCTCTACTTACTCAATTCGGCGAAAGCCATATCCGCGTACAAAGCGCAATTACTGCACTACAGCAAGGGCAAGGCGTACTTGTTGTTGATGATGAAAACCGTGAAAATGAAGGCGACTTTGTATTTTCAGCTGAGCATTTAACGACTTCTCAAATGGCCGAAATGATCCGCGAAGGCAGCGGTATTGTTTGCTTATGCATGGGGGAGGAGCGCATTAAACAGCTCGACTTACCGCAAATGGTAACCCACAACACCAGTCAAAATAACACCGCTTATACAGTCACTATTGAAGCTAAGCATGGCGTTACAACAGGCGTGTCTGCTGCTGATAGAGTAACTACTATAAAAGCAGCGACAGGCGATAACGCTAAACCAAGTGATTTATCGCGCCCTGGGCATGTATTTGGTTTAAAAGCACAAACGGGCGGAGTATTAGTTCGTCGTGGTCATACCGAAGCATCCGTTGATTTAATGCAGCTTGCCGGCTTAAAACCATTTGGCGTAATTTGCGAACTAACAAATCCAGATGGTTCAATGGCGCGCTTACCTGAGGTGAGTGATTATGCTAATAAACATAATATGACTGTGGTTTCTATTGAAGATTTAGTGCAATACATTCAGGCTGCGCATCTTCAAGTAGGTTAAACTGCTTTAAAGCAAAAAACCACTTATTTAAATAAGTGGTTTTTTAATATTGTTATCATTTAAGTTTATAACGTATTACTTATAAAACCTGAATAACTTGCTCTTTTGCCAAGCGAGATTTAGGTAATTTAGCATTATAATCTTCTGCGCTATCGTGATAGCCAAGTACTAATGCTACGTCGCACACGTAACCATCAAGTTCTTTTTCAAAAACTTCGCCAATCAGCTCGGCATCTACGCCTTCCATTGGAGTAGAGTCAACACCTAAGCGTGCAGCTGCATGCATAGTGTTACCCAGTGCAATGTAAGTTTGTGCTTTAGTCCACTCTTCATTATTGCCTTGCTCATCAGTATTCATATCAACAAACGCGTAAGCACCAAAAGCTTGTTCGCGATTTTCTGCTTTAGTACGACCATTTTTAATATCTGCATCAATGATTTGTGCGTAATCATCGCGGGTATATTTAGGGTTGTGAGCAAATAATATTATATGCGAAGCTGTTTTAATGTGTGGCTGGTTAAACGCAAATTTATTAGCAAATGTACTATGCATACGCTCTTTAGCCTCATCAGATTCAATAACTATAAACTTCCAAGGCTGCGAGTTAATAGATGAAGGAGACAATCGCATAGCCTCATAAATAACGGCTAAATCGTCTTGCGATACGCGCTTAGTGGCGTCGTAACGTTTTGCAGTGTAGCGTTTTTCTAAGTCATTAATAATTGGGTGAGCCATTTTTAATCTCCAAAAGTTATAGGGTTTGCGATTAAAAGTACGTGTTAATTACTTTATGCGAAGATAATACAGCTTGCTTTGCATTAGATAAACAGCATAATTATTGAATCATTATCAAATATAAATAGATAATATGAACATAGAAGATTTAAAACTTATTTTAAAAGTCGCTGAGTTTAGAAGTATTACGCTAGCAGCTGCTAAGTTAGATATGCGTACAGCCACAGCAAGCGCCGCTATTAAACGCGTGGAGTTAGCGCTTGGTAGCGAGCTGTTTGTTCGTACCACACGTCATTTGAGGTTGTCGGCTGCTGGGGAGCGCTACATACCACAATGTGAACAGGCTTTAGCAGTGCTTGAGCTCGCAAAACAAAACCTTAAAGGTGAACACGACGAAATAGAAGGCGAATTGCGTGTTGCACTTTCATCTGACTTAGGGCGTAACTTGGTGATCCCATGGATTGATGAACTCATGGACACTTATCCAAAGCTAAGTTTAAGAACCCATATAAGTGATAGTAATATCGACTTTTATCGTGACTCAGTTGATATAGCACTTCGTTATGGCTCGCCTAATGATGCTAGCGTTTATGGTTTTAAAATTTGTAACGTACCGCGCTTATTATGTGCAACTCACGAATACCTCTTACAAAACGGGACTCCCGTGCATCCTGATGATTTAGCGTCGCATCAAGGTTTGTTTTATCAGTTGCAGGATATTATAAATAATACGTGGGAATTCACCGATGGTGAATCAAAATATAAAGTTAAAATGGATGGCAGGCGCGCCTCAAACGATGGCGATTTAGTCAGGCGCTGGTGCGTTGCGGGTAAGGGCTTAGCTGTAAAGTCGGCTCTTGATATGGCTGATGATTTACTCAATGACAGGGTGGTTACTGTAATGCCAAATTATCAACATGTTAATGGTGAACTTTGGCTTATTTGCCCAAGTAGGCAGTCAATAACCCCTGCGGTGCGTTTACTACGTGATGTATGCAGAGCAAAATCCCAAGCTATTTTGCAGCAGTTGGTCAATAAAGGAATTATTGATAAAAGCGTACTGAGCTAATTAAGGAAGAGTTATGCAAGTTGATGATATTAGAATTTTTATTCCCTGTAAAAATTATGAGCAATCTCAGCGCTTTTATAAAGCGCTTGGATTTAAGATTGAAGATGCCTCAAATGATTTATGCGTGTGTACTTTTGGCGAATGTACGTTATTTTTACAGCGTTATTATAATAAAACGTTTGCTGAAAACTTAATGCTGCAACTTTGTGTGTTAAATATAGATGAAGCATACGAACTCATTAGTAATTTAAACGGTTTTGATATCCGCTTTGAGGGTATAAAACGAGGGCGTGTTGAACTTTATGGATTGAAATTTGTTCAATCTAGGGGCGATTTAATCGCGGCGCAGGGTTTGTAACCTAGTGGGCTAAGTAAAAACCGAGCAACAAAGAGTCAATCGCCCCTAGAAAGAACCCAAAGGGCAGCGTATGTTTGGTCTTTATGCTACGTTATCGCCTATGTATGGGGAACAACCACATATCATAGGCTCTGCCTTGCCTAAATACCAAACACACAGCTGCAAATTCAACCACCAAAGGTCAACACGCCCTAGACCCTTGGGGTAGCGTTATTTACTTATGGGGACCATCGGGTGAGCTTTGGCACGTAACTGAATTAAATTAAAAATAAAAAGGAATAAATGTGAGATTTAATAAATATATAATCATTTTTATGGCGACCTTACTGGCTTCTTGTAGTTCGTTTGTGAGCAACAATACAGGTAAAAATACGCAATCTAGTAGCTTAATGGATTTCTTATATCCTGATCAACAAAGTCGCTCTACCTATAAACCTGAAATACCTGTTTTAAAACTCCCTGTTACTGTTGGAATTGCATTTGTACCGTCTAAAAACTGGCAGCCAGACGGGTTAGAGACCCAAAATCAAGTTGAGTTACTCGAAAAAGTAAAAAAGTCATTTCTACAATATGATTACATTGACCGCATTGAAGTTATACCAAGTACCTATTTAAAAGGAGGTGAAGGTTTTGCAACACTGGAGCAAGTCGGGAGGCTTTACGATGTAGATGTAATGGCACTGGTTTCATATGATCAAGTTACGCAATCTTATGAAAATAATGCAGCCTTACTTTATTGGACAATAGTGGGTATGTACGTTATTCCAGGTAATGAAAATACAATTCAAACCTTTGTGGATACAGCTGTTTTTGATATTAAAAGTAGAAAAATGCTATTTAGAGCACCAGGTATAAGTAAACTTGAAAAAAGAACAACAGCAATAGGTATTGATGAAACGTTATCTGAAAAGTCGGCTGAAGGTTTTAATCTAGCGGTTAGTGATATGAGTACTAATTTAGATGCAGAACTAGCAAGGTTTAAAACACGTGTTAAAGAAGAAAAAATTGCAAAAGTCGAAAATAAAGATGGCTCTAACAGCGGAGGCTCTTTGAGTATTTATTTACTCGTTTTGTTGTCGTTATTAGTTATGCGTAGCAAAAAAAATTAAAGTTGATAAAAAACCAAGTATTTTTAATAGTGCCACCGGCTTAGAGCTGGTGGCATTATTCTTTATTAGCTAACTTAGCTTTTTATTAAAAAACTCAACGGTACGTTGCCATGCAAGCTCGGCATTGTCTTTATCATATCGACCTGTAGAGTCGTTATGAAATCCATGATTTGCCCCTTTATACATATGCATAGTGTATTCAACATTATTAGCTTTTAAATCTTGTTCGTACTGTGGCCACGACGCGTTTACACGTTTATCCAGCTCGCCCAATTGAATCATTAATGGTGCTTTAATATTTTTACGTAAACTTTCACTGGCTGGAGTACCGTAAAAAGGCACTCCGGCGCTGATTAAATTACTATCTACTGCCGCTAAATAATTAACAATGTAGCCACCAAAACAAAAACCGACAGCGCCTAACTTACCGTTACTGTTAGCATGCGATTTTAAAAAGTGTGCTGCGGCTACAAAATCGTTTTGAATTTTAGCGCGATCCATGGTTTTTTGCATAGCGCGTCCTTCATCATCATTACCAGGGTAGCCACCCAGTGGAAATAGCGCATCGGGTGCAAATGCAATAAAGCCTACCTTCGCTAAGCGTCTTGCTACATCCTTTACGTATGGGTTTAATCCACGGTTTTCGTGTATCACAAGAACAACAGGAAGCTTACCTTCTATGTTTTTAGGGGTTGCTAAGTAACCTTTGCCTTTACCGTGCCCGTCTGGCGAATCGAATTCTTCGTATGTTGCTTTAATATCATCGTCATTAAACGATACTTGTTCAGCCAGTGCGTAATTAGGTAATAATGCTGATGTAAGTACAGCCATCGAAAAGCCAAGAGCAGCAAGGCCACCGAGTTTTTTCATAAAAGTACGTCGGTCCATTAAACCGTGGGCGTATTCGTCATACCAATCAAAGGCTTCTTGAGGAATGTGATCAGAGGGAGATGTATTCATGGCTGTTCCTTAACTTTATTATGTCTATTTATTATTTAAATACCATAACGTATTAGGGATAAAAAACGAGCAATATTTCTCTCAATTATTAGGGGGGTTAATAAATCCTGCTTGTTAAACAATGGGTAGTAGAGGCAGTATTAGCAAATAGGTGAATATCATTTTTAAGCTAAAAATAAAAAGCTCGGCATAATATGCCGAGCTTTTTTGGTTGGGATGTTACTTAATTTAGCTGTGAGTAGGGGCTGGTTGGGCATCTACTAGTGGTGGCTTGCCACGCATTTTACGTACTAATCGTTTAGCATCTTCTAGTGCAACGTACTGGCACGGTATAAGTATCAGTGTAATTACTGTGGCAAATAACACACCAAAAGCAAGTGATACAGCCATTGGGATAACAATTTTAGCTTGTAAACTCGTTTCAAAAATAATTGGCATTACACCAATAAAGGTAGTGATTGAGGTGAGTAATATTGCTCTAAAGCGACGAGCACCGGCTTGCATTACAGCATCCTTAATCGAAACACCTTCAGCGCGGGCTTTGTTTACAAAATCAACCATAACGAGGGAGTCATTTACGACCACACCCGCTACAGCAATAATGCCAAACATAGATAAGCTACTCATGGTCATGCCTAAAATCATATGCCCAAACATGGCGCCAACTACACCAAACGGAATAACCGACATTATAATAAGTGGCTGCGAGTAAGATCTAAGCGGAATGGCTAACAAGGCAAATATAATCATCATTGATATACCAAAATCACGAAGCTGCTCTGAAGCGCTATCCATCTCTTCTTGAATGCGCCCAGCTACATCACTTGTAACGCCAGGGTAGCTTTTAAGTAATGTTGGTAAGTATTCATCACGAATTTCTTCTGCAATTGCAAATGGTTCGGCTTGGTCAGTATTTACCGCAGCCCATACGTTTACAGTACGTTTAGAGTTTTCGCGGCGAATACGGTTAACACCGTCAACAAGCTTAACTTCGGCTACTTCACTTAGCGGTACTTCAGCGCCAGTAGGTGTAATAATACGCACACTTGCGATGTCACTAATTGAGTTACGTTCGTCTTCTGGGTAGCGGATCATAACTTTAATTTCTTCGCCTTCACGCAATATTCGCTGCGCTTCTAAGCCGTAGTAACTAAAGCTAACTTGCGATGCTACATCAGCAAGCGTTAAACCCATGCTGTAAGCGAGTGGTTTTAAATCAAGTTGCACTTCGTCGGTAGCGCTTTGCATTGAATCGTTTACGTCGCCAACGCCTTCCATTGTTTGTAATTTGGCTTTTAATTTACCAGCCACTTCTTTTAGCTCGTCAGCATTTTTGCCTTCAAGTTTAAAGCTAACGTCGCCATCATCTCGACCGCCATTCATTATACTGTCTTGAATGGTCATGGTTTTAATGCCTGGTAGGGCGGGCATTTGCTCACGCCATAATGCACTTAGGGCAAAGGTGTCGATAGGGCGTAAGTCAGGCTCTACCAAAATGGCCATAATATTTGCTTGCGTTCGTCCGCGCAGGCTTACCGATAAATCGCGGATCATCGGTTTACCGTATTGCTCTTGTAGTTGCTGATCGACCTTTAATAACACGCTTTCTATTTTACGTGCGGTTTCAAGCGTTGCTTGCTCAGATGAGGCAAGGTTCATCTCTATATCAATACGTGGAAAGTCGTGCGGTATTTTAGGGTTTGGTACAAACTTAACTAAACCACCTGCAAACATACCTGCGCTTACAATAAGCAAACACATAAAGCCAACAATTACGGTATAGCGGTAGTGAATACAGCGGCTAACAAAAGGAAGGTAGTAGTTATTCACAAAGCCTTTTAAACCACTATCAATCACCATACGTAAGCGATGTAATAGGTTTTTAGGATTTGGTTTACGCGGGTTCATTGCTGCAATATGCGCAGGTAAAATAAGTTTTGATTCAATGAGTGAAAAAATCAAACATAAAATAATCACGCCACCAATTGCCTTAGAAAAAGCAGCACCAGGGCCGGTTGCGAGTGTTTGTGGTAAAAATGCCGCAATAGTTGTTAGTACACCAAAGGTTGCTGGCATCGCAACACGTTTTACGCCGCGTACTACATTATCAAGTGTATGGCCGTATTTTTCTATTTCGGCACTGGCTGACTCGCCCACAACAATGGCGTCATCCACTACAATCCCGAGTACAAGTATAAAGGCAAAAAGAGAGGCTAGGTTAATTGTTACGTCTAAAAAGCCAATGGGCATAAACAAAAAGGCACCTAGAAAAGACACCGGTAAGCCCATCATTACCCAAAATGCCAAGCGTAGTGGTAAAAATAGTGCCAGCACTATCATTACTAACAAGCCACCCCAAATCATGTTATCGACCATCATATCAAGTCGACCTTCAAGGTAGTAAGTTAAATCAACAATAGGAGATAGCTTAACGCCTGCAGGTAAAAGTGGCTCTTTAGCCGCCATGTAGCTTTTAAGAACTTTTGCTACATCGGTAATATCTTGATCTTTTGATGCATTAACTTCAAATGAGAGTGAATTTTTACCATTATATTTTGAATACTGTAGGCCTTCTTCAAAGCCATCGTTAATGGTTGCTACATCGCCTAAATAAATTTGTGCGCCATCAGCAAGGGTAATAAGGGGGAGTTTTTCAAACTCAAAGCCACGGTAGGCTTGTTTTTCAACACGCATCGAAATATAACCGTTTTCAGAGCGTATTTGCCCCGCCGACATATTGGCCGAAAAGTTTTGTACAGCGCCTGCAATATCTCTAAATGTTAAGCCATATTCGCGCAGTTTATCGGGGCTAACTTCTATACCAATTTCGTACTCTAAACCGCCGTTAAAATTAACAAGGTTAACGTGAGGCAGTGCTTGTAACTCGTCTTTTATATCGTTGCCAAGCTCTTTTAACTGGTAGTTACTCATGTCGCCATAAAGCGCGAGTATCATTACCTCTTGCTCAAACTTATCGCGGCGAACAACAGGGCGCTCCATTCCCGCAGGAAAGGTGTTTATTGAATCAACTTGTACTTTAATTTCATCAAGTACTTCTTGTGGATTGTATTGTTCTTCTATTTCAATCCACGCTTGTGAAAAACCACGGTTAGAGTAAGTAATTAGGCGTTTAATGCCTTCAATACCTTCGAGGTTTTCCTCAACTTTTATGGTTATTCCTTCTTCAACTTCTTGCGGGGCTGCACCTGGGTAAACCGCTTGTACGCTTATCCAGTTACTTTCAAACTGTGGGAACATTTGTTTGCGAATTGTCATCGCCATTAAAATACCACCGACTAATATAAATATCATTAGTAGGTTGGCAGCAACCGGGTTTCGGGCAAACCATGCTATTAACCCTGTTTCACGAGTGTTCATGATTATTCCTCTTTCAGCGCAAGTTGAGTTACATCAGTTTTATCAGGCGCAATATCTTCAACTTTTACTGCCATACCTTCAGTTGGATACTCAAGCGCTGAGGTAACAATTTGCTCGCCATTTTTTAACCCTTGGCTGGCTATAATCATGCCGTTTTGTTCGCGTATAATATTGAGAGTTTTAAACGATAATGTTAAATCGTCATTTAAAATTACAATTTTATTATCTTTAACTAAATGGTGCGCAACAATAATTGCGTTATCAAGCGGGCGACCTTCAATGGTAGCGTTAATGTATGAACCAAAACGAAGGGGGCGTGTTTTATCGCCATAAGGTGTTGCAAGTTGTGCTACCAAATAGCTCATGCGGCTTGTTTGGTCAACCACACCTTCGGTGCGAATTACTTTGGCTTGCCACATTGTTTGTTTACCTGCGTATTCTGCGTTAAATGTAACATTTGAACCTACGCCGCCATTTTTTAAATATTGCAGTTCTTGATCGGCAACCGGTAAACGTACCTCTGCAACTGAGGTTGCACTCAATGCACCGAAACTATTACCAGGGTTTACTACTGAACCCAAGCTAATTGTGCGTTCATTAATAATGGCATCGTATGGGGCTTTAATATAAGTACGTTCAAGATTGCGGCTAGCACGTTTAACACTTGCTTGAGCAGAACGGTAACGCGCTAGTCTTTCGGCCAGTTGTGGTTTACGTAAATAAAGTTCTGAGGCAATAGCTTCGCTTGAGTCCGATTTAATACGCTCCCATTCAGCTTTTGCTACATGTGCTTGTGCGCGTTCTATTTCAAGTGCTGAGCTTGCTTGTGCTAAACCTGCTTGCGCTTCAATAAAGTCTGCCTCGTAATCATTTGCATCAATTCGTGCTAAAATATCGCCTTGCTTTACAAACGCGCCTTCAACAAATTGATCTGATACCGAAATAACTTGCCCACTAACTTGCGCTATCAGCTCGGTACGGTCCTTTGGTTTAACAATGCCGTACGATTTAACATCGAGCGTTATAGAATCTAAAAGTATGCTTTGTGTTGCAACTAAAGGGCGTAAATCTTGCTCTGGCTTTTCTTCGGGTGGTTTTTTCATTGCCATAAAGGCGAAAGCTAAAGCAATACCGCCTGCTAAAACAGCAATTGGGAGTATTATTTGTTTTGTAGTAGCCACAAGGCATTCCTTCATAATTGGTGGTGACAGAGCAATAATACGCAATAAAGTGTTTACAAGGCGTTTTAAGATGTAACAAAGCATTACATATGTACATTACAACTCAACATGCGGCTAATTACGTTCCTAAAAAGGAATTAAAGTAAGTGTGTTTTATTCAGAGGATATTATGAAAACCGAATCGATGAGTTGCAGGCTAGGCTGCGGCGCATGTTGTATTGCGCCAAGTATTAGTTCGCCTATTCCAGGTATGCCAAATGGTAAAAAGGCCGGAGAGCGCTGTATTCAGCTAGACGAACGTAATTTATGTAAGTTATTTGGTGATTCAAGCCGACCTAAAGTATGTAGTGATTTTAGCGCCACATTTGATGTGTGCGGGTCAACAAATGCACAAGCTTTAGCACTTATTACAGAGCTTGAAGAGCTAACTTAATCCTCGTTTTTAATACACATCTATTTACAATATATTATTAATAAAAATCTTCATAAGGTTATTAAAAGCAGTCGTTAATTTATTTAATGGCGAAATATTAGACATATTTAACTTTGTTGCTAATATAGGAAATTGTAAGATACTTTTTATAAATCTCATTTATAGGTGATTTCGTTCAATCTTAATTTTTAAAAGGAAAGAAAAATGAAAAATTTACTTACAGCATTTACATTAGGTGTGACTTTATTAGGTTGTTCAAACTTACCCATTAAAACCGATATTAAAGAAGACCATTTTAGACTCGAAAACTTTAAAAGAGAGCAGGGAGTAGATCTAGAATATGTCCACTTGATGTGCTTTAACAAAAAACCTACACAATGGGCTGAACCAAAGCAGTATATCAGTGGTGAGCATGATTTATGGGTAAAGGCGAGAGTTTCAAACCCTGATGTTTTAAATAGTCAAAAAGAAGCTTTTGTTAATTTTAACGTTAATTTAGATTCTGATAAAAGCTACATGCTAAATAGAAAAAGGGAAGGGGATAAAATATCAATCTGGATACAAGAAGTTGAAACCGGTACGGTTGTTTCGCAGGTTCTTACAGATGAGCTTAGTCGCCCTTTACAAATTGATAATGAGCTAAGAAAAAGACAATGTCGTTCTGGTTCAATATAAGCTGAGTAATCAAAGCTCTTAATATTTAGTATGTCGTTTATTCTTTGCTAAATATTTATTCAAAGACCTGTTTTAAATAAACAGGTCTTTGAATGTGATAGCTCAATTCTACCAACTATACGTTGCGCTTAACGTATATTGCTCACCTCGCCCTGGTGTACCAGGTATCTCTTCAAACGATTCACCCCATAAGTTATCTGCTGCTAAAGTAATAAATAAGTTTTTTAGCATTGGCGGCGTAATTTTTAACGTTAAATGAGTAAATAAAGCATCGTCGTCACTACCGCGCAGCGCATTTTCGTGCTGTTTGCGCCACTCGTTATCTATTCTAAACTGCAATATATCAGTAGGATTCCACACTGCGCCGAGTGTTAGGCGGTGATCAGGAAAGTTTAATGCGTAAAAACTAGCGTCAATATCTGCCGCACCGTAATTTTCTGATTTATGAAGGTAGGTGTAACTCGCTACAATTTCGGTTGTTTCAAAGTGTTTAGTTGCTAAGAACTCAATGCCCGTCGTATTTATATCTACAGGGTTTGCAAAGCGTGCAGAGCTTGAATCAAAATTAAACGTCCAATCGGTTAAGTTGTCATCTTTGCGATAAAAAATAGCCGAATTAAGTTGCCAAGTTTGCTCATCAACTAATAAACCTAGCTCTAGGCTTTTAGTCGTTTCGCGCTCAAGGGTGTAATTACTTCTAAATAACCCGCCTGAATCACTTCCGCCAATGGCGGTATAGCCTGCCACTTGGCTTGCCTCTGCGTACGATAAATAAAACGTGCGCTCAAAACCTTTGCTGTTTTGTGTATTAAGCGTTATATCACCAATAAGTGACAGTTCAGAGTCGTCTCTGTTTGTATCGTCAAACGCAGCACCTAAACGAAATGTAAGTTGTTTATTATCCTCAAGCGCCATTTTGTATTCAGGCAATACGCTTAATTTATAATACTTACGAGAGGTAAAGTTGTTTTCAAGCGTGGTAGATTCAATTGAGTCGTCAATAAACTGTGCTGAATAATTTACAGCAAATACATCGCTTTGAGCATGATGCCCCGATAGCGCTAACGACTTAACTTCACTTTTGTGAAAAGCTTCAAAAGCGCTTGGATTTTCGCGAGAGTAAATATAATGATCGTCGTGTGTGCGGTAATAAGCCGACACTTCAAAGTTACTATCCTGCGCATAACTTTGCTTATGGTTTAGCATTAATAAGCGGGTTTCTAGCTCTTCTGTTTCGTTAACGCCAAATGGTGTGTACAAATTTGGCCAGCCAAAAAACTTATCTTGTGAGCCAAAAAACAAATCTGTTTGAGAATCAGCGCCAGCTAATTGAACGCGACCCGATGCACGCGTAAAGTCGTGATCGCCGTTATCAATAGTGCCATCGCTTTGTGAGTGAGAAATCTCACCTTCAAAACCAAGCTTCCAATCCTTTGCGCCTTCAAGGGGCATACTTACAGCTGCATGTAAGCTTTGTAAGTTAAAATCGTTTGTGCCAGTACCTACCGATACACTGCCGCCCGTGCTAATTGGTTTCCAGCCAAACGATACAGTGCCTACAGAGCTATTAGCACCATTAAGTGCATTGTCTGCGCCTGTTAAAATATAAGGGCCGGTAAGCATTTGCGGTGCAATAGGAATTTCAGCAAAGTAATGACCAGACTGTGGGTCAAGTAAAGTAGCACTGCCAACCCTAAAGCCGGTATTTTCAAAAATACCACCACGTATAGTTACATCGGCTTGCGCTTCAGCCATATTACGTGATTGCAAATCAACACGTGGGTCATACTCTAAATTAGATACTGGAGAGTCAAATGTACCTACAGGTAATGTGTTTGCAGTGGGCGATGCCTCAACCGTTATTTTCTCGATTGCCGGTGATGCTTCAGTTTTATCAGTTACAGCTTCGCCGTAGGCAAAACTGCTCGCGCTGCATAGCAGTGCAGGGAGTATAAAGTGCGGTGACCATTTCATGTTGTGTGTCTCATTTTTTTATATGCAATTACGGTAACAATTAAATTCAGAACACACTTTTAAGGCGTGATAAAATAATTCAATTAAACAACTGCGATTTTGGCGCGATTGTACATTAATTCATTAAAAACTGCATTTGATTATCATTTGTAAAGTTAATGCATCTAACAAACTTGGTCACATTTATTATGAATATAAAACAGCAAGATACTATTTACTTTGCAGGTGGCTGCCTGTGGGGCGTGCAAGAGTTTTTAAAGCACTTACCTGGTGTAATAAGTACTGAAGCAGGGCGGGCTAATGGAAAAAACGATAATACACAAGGAGAATACGACGGTTATGCTGAGTGTGTAAAAGTAATATTTAGTACAAAAGAGGTTAGCTTAAACGAGCTGTTTGGCTTCTTTTTTGAGATTATTGATCCGTATAGCGTTAACAAACAAGGGGATGACGTAGGCCCTAAATATCGCACTGCCATTTATAGCAAAAGCCAAGATCATTTAAAGGTCGCTAGCAATTATATAAGCCAGCGAAGTGATGCAGATAAAATTGTGGTAGGGGTAGAGCTGCTAACTAACTACGTGCCAAGCGATCCTGAGCATCAAGACCGCTTAACTAATCATCCTGATGATTACTGCCACATACCGCTTGAGTTACTGCATAAGTATAAATCGTAACTTAGAGTAGTGTAAGCGCACAAAGATAAGTAATTAGAAGCTATCGCTTCTCGCGCAAGCAAGCTTAGCGCCTACAGGTAAAGTTTAATCTGGTATTTTGTAGACGTGCAGTTTGCTGACGTGACGAGCGCAGCTCGTAATTTAAGATGGAATATAGCGCTATAAAGTAATTAGAAGCTGTCGCTTCTCGCGCAAGCAAGCTTAGCGCCTACAGGTAAAGTTTAATCCGGTGTTTATTTTGTAGACGTGCAGCTTGCTGACGTGACGGGCGTAGCTCGTAATTACTTTATTTTAAAAGTCCCAAAAACAAACAGACACAAAAAAGCTCACGTACTGTGAGCTTTTTTAAAACTTACTTATAGCTAATTTTAACTTACTGCTGCTTTTGTGGCGGGAAGTTACTTAAAATTTCGCTCACTGTATTATTAATTGATGCTTCACGTTGTTCTGGCGATTGATTTTTCTTTAATCGACCTTCTTTTGCGCCGCGCCATACTAGCTGGTTAGATTCACGATCCACAATATCAATAATCAACGTACCCACTTCGTATTCACGTGCGGTTGTATCACGTTGAAAACCAGTACCCCAATAACCCCAATGCGGGCGGTAGTTTACATTAAATGTATCTACTTCAAGCTCTTTGTCTACCGATGCATGATAGTTAACAAGTACATCAGCTTGCGCTGCATCAACTAAGCTCATACCTAATGTTTGGCTCAGCTCTGCGTTAACGGCAGTGCGAACACGCTTTTCCATTAGGCCATTAATTTGATAGTTATTTGTGTCTTTAGTTAGGCTGGCATTTTCTACCCAAGCAAATGTTTTAAAATTACTAAAGTTAGCTGATTTATCGTAATCCCAATCTGGGGTTTGTGTACAGGCTGTAAGTAGTGCTAGCGCTGCAACAATAAGTATGTTTTTCATTACGTTTGCTCCAATAAAATGCATTAATTTAAAATAACACACATAGTTTAAATGTGTATTATTTAAACGTCCTAAATATTAGTCCAATCACTTTGGCTAATGTTCAACTTCAATCCAATCTTTTTCATCTACCCAGTTTTGTGCACCGTCTTTTACTGAACGAATAGGCACAATGTAGTCACAACTTATTTGTGGCTTAACTGAGGCAAATATAGGCACAAAACCAAAGCTTAGTGCGGTTTCTATAATTGCTTTTTGATTTTGTGGGTCAATGTCGGCCGCTTCATCTATATAAATTGGTATACGGTATAGGTTTTGTTCTTGGTCACTTAATAAGTAACGGATAAACAACATGCCACACAATAACTTAATCGTAATTCGTGTGCCGTTTGAACCCGCCGAATCTATTTTTTCAAAGTGCTCTGTTTCACCTGCACGGTTAACCACTTCAAATCGAATATCAAATAAATCGGTAAGTGTTAAGCCCGCTTTATCTGAGGCGAGTTTAATTAAGTGATCTTTCGCTTCGTTTACTGCGCTTTCGCTGTACGGTTCTTGGCTAAGTAAATCAAGCGTGTCACCTTGCTCAAACTGATGCGACGTGCTGATAATGGTATCTATACTATCAACCAGCATTTTGCGCGGTATGACGTTAATTTTAAATGCTTGCAGGTTTGAAATACGGTGCTGGCTTATGCCTTTATTAAAGCTGTTCATTTCGCGGCGAAGTCGGTCTAAATCTTCTCGTAAGCCTTTAATGGTCGCAGCCACTTCGGTAAGCGCAACGCGAGCTTGGCGCTCAACAGCGTCGCGTTCGTTATCAATATTATGAAAGGCGCTTATTAGCTTTTGGTATTTAGTGTATTCGTCATTTTCGTTATCGAATTTAGTAATACCCGCGTTATATACATGCAAATAGGTGTTGCGCACGTTTATGTCAAAATTACGCAGCTCTTGGCAGTCTTTATTAAAGTGATGAACAAGATCGCTTAAGTTATCAAAGTCGACCGTAATATCAATCATGTACGGGGTCACTTTGCCGCTGTATAAATCAAGCGTGTGGTCAATTCGCTCGCTTTTAACTTGGCGTAAGCGCTCAGTTTGGCGATTAATTTGCTCTTGTTTCGATTTAATTAACGAGCGACGATCGGCAATTGAGCCACTATTTTTTTGAATATCTTGCAAGTAGTCGTCAACTTGTTCACGCTCAGCTAATAATTGCTCTTTTAGCGTGGCTTGCGCTTCAACCGACTGTTGCATTATATCAAACTGCTCTAAGCGTTTTAGGGCGCTCTCAGCGCTCATAAGCTCATCGTATAGCGCGTCTTTTTCTTTTTGCTTGTCGGCAACGTTTGCTGCAACATCGCGTTGTTGCTTAAACTCTTTAAGTGAATGCTCAAGTGCACTGAGCTGAGCGGTTAATTGCTCTTTGTTTTCGCCGCTTTGCATTTGCACAGGCGAGAGCTTTTTAAGCTTAATGCTCGCACCTGGTAGCGTTAGTACGCCGCCTTTAACGTTTTCACTTAATAGCGATAAAAATTCCCCAAACGCATCTTCGTCATCAATGGTTATATCGCCATTAGTGGTGGTTGCAAACGAGAGAATATCTGGGTTTAAAATCCGCGATATTTCTTCTACTTCTTTTAACGAGAGGTCTTCGCGCATGCGGGTAAACAAATTAAACTCAAGGTTTTTAAGTTGCAGCTTTAAGCTCTTAATTTGTTTTTGTGTTTCGCTAATGCGATAGTCAAGCGTATGTAGGCTTTGCCCTTGTGCGCTGGTTATAGAGTGTGAAAGCGACTCGTAATCTTGTTTTAATTGAGTCAGGCTGGTTTTAAGCGTGGCTTTATTTACCAGTTCAAACTCGCTTTTAAGCGCATCGTAATCTAAAAACCACTGCTCAATTTGTGTTTGTCTGCGCTCTATATCACGCGATTGCTGTACGTATAGGCTTTGTTTTTGCTCAAACTCGTGTTTTTCGTGCTCTATATCTTCAAGGGCTATGGCAAGCTCAGAGAGTTGCGACTCTTGATAGGTATCAAAATCAATCAGTGCTTGGTCAATTTTAGGCGCATACGCGGCTAATTTACCTTTAAGCACGGTTTGGTTTTCAAGCATTGATTCAAGCGCGGCTATTGGCTCTTGCATTGACTCAAGGGCTTTTAATTCGCGTTTTGAGCGATTTACTTTATCAAACGAGCGACGCCATACTTCATAAAAATCGACCTTAGAGTTCGACATATGGCGTTCAAACACGCGTAGCATAAAGCGTTTTACGTCGCTTGCGCCTAATTTGTGTAAGTTAAGAATACGTCTAAATATTTCTTTATAAATAGAAGAGTCTTGCACATTATTAAGCGGGATCATTTTTAGGTTAATGTCGCCGTCAAAAGGCGTTGCGCCGCCAGTAAGTAGCGCGTTGAGCTCTTGTGCTTTAAGCTCAATAGGGTTGTAGTTAAGCGATTTTAAATGGTTGAACAGCTTGGTAAATTTAATAATAGTTTTACCTTGCGTGTACTGCTCTAAATCAAGCTTTCCTTGATAACAAAAGTACTGATGCGCGTAACCGGCAATTTTACCAAGTCCCGCAACGCCTATTACTACCGAGCCATGAGGCAAGTTAGCTTCTAGTAAAATGTACGACTGATCGGATGAAAAATAAAACTTACGGGTTTCATCTAAATCGTGTCCGTCCCATTCTGTTAAGCGTAAATCGTTAATAAGTGGAAACTGCAGGGCGTTAATAACCGAGCTTTTACCTGTGTTATTTGGCGCGCAAATAGAGCTGCTTTTATCAAGCGGGATCACACATTTTGCATAGCCTGCGGTGTTAAGTAGGGCGAGTTTACTTAGTCCGTATAGATTTTTCATTCCTCGTCCTCTGTAATATAGGTTTCTTCGTTTACTTCCATGAGTGCATCTATGTAGCGGTGAATTGGCGCTTGTAGCATAAAGCCGCCTTCTACTTCACGGGCTAAACCTAAGCGCACCATGCGCAGGTAAACGTCTTTGCGCAAATCAGATCCCGAAAATATCTCAAGCTGATCAAACAAATGTTTGTTAATTTGCACCAGCGTTTGCATAAGCTCTAAATCGTTTACGTCGTCAAACAATGCGCGCATTGGGTCTTTACCCGTATTGGCGTAGTGCTCAATTAAAATGTAAATAGTGAGCGCGATAGCGCGAGATATTTTGCCCATATTGGGTGTGCTTTCGTCGCTACCAAAATAATAAAAGCCACGGCTGTCGCGTTTTAAATTGTTACCTAAAGCGGTAAATAGGGCGGTGTAGTCTTCTATGTGTTGGTCAAGCTCTTGCCACATTACGTTGTCTTGCTCGCAAATGTGATAACCCGCTACTAATTTTTTATTAATGGCTTGTAGGTGGGTTAGCTCGTCTAAGTTTATGTGTGTCATGGTTTATTTACCTGCCTTTGAATCTGGCTGAGGCTCTGAATTAAATGGATATAAAGAAAAGTGCTGACCGGCAATTTTTACGCGGGCTTTTTCATCGCTTTGAATTATTTTAATATCGCTGTCGCTGACTAATTTTTGATACAAAAATAGCATTTCGTCGGCATCGAGATTTGGGTAGCTTTCGTCTAAAAATTGCAGCAAGGGCTGAGCCTTTTTGCGTTTTTTATTAAAGCGCTTAGCAAAGCTGGTTTTAACATCGTTGTAGTCAGGAATATTAGGCGTAACAAATGCAGGCACGTCTTGTTGATCTGGCAATTGGTATTCTTCGTGTTCAAATTCAACCAAGCTTGCCATGTAAGCCACAATATGGCGCTGCTGACCAAGCGAATATCGCTGCGCGTCGCTCACAAAATGTGGCTGCACAGCACTTAGCATGTTGTCTACGCCATTTTTGCGCACAAGCCCAAGTACTTTGGCTGCTTGGCGAGTAATTAAGTTATTACGGCGTAACTCTTCGCGCAGCGGCATAAGCATATCGGCACTTTTACGTAAGCTTTCTCTACCCACTAAATGCATTTCGAGTATACGGGTACGTAATTGCTCCAGCATACGTTTGTCGTTGTACGCTTTACCTGAGCGCTCAATGTGCAGTATTTGCTTACTTATTTGCTCTTCAATGAGGGTAAAACACGCATGAAATTCACCGCGAATATCAACCATTTCAAGCATGGGCTCTATGTATTCGTCAAACGCTTCTATTACTGCTTTGTAACGCTTTTGCAGCGATTGCACCGCATTATTAGATTTAGCTTGTTCAACAATATTTAAAATAGCGTTTTCGTTGTGTGCGTATAGCTTCATTATTTTACGCACCCGATCATCCATAATGCGGCTGTAGCGGCGTAAATCGTCAAAGTCTTCTATTTCGCCAGCGTTATCTAGGCGATTACCTAAACGTGCCAGGTCGTCGACTAATACGCTAATTTCTTGCGCTAAGCCTAAATGCTCTTCTTGCAGTAAAAACGTAGCAAAATCGGCAATGGCACGATTTATTTCAAGCTGAGAAGATTTAGCCAGTGGAATTAAAATATCTTGGTTTAACAAACGATTTGTTTCTTTATAAATGCGTTCGTTTGACCACGTAGGCTGCTTTTGCTTAATCGCGTTTTGTACGTCTTTTAGGCTAAAGTCAGCCATTTTAAAACGTTTAAATAATAGCTCTAATACACCCCAATGTTCGGTTATGGTGTTTAGCAGCTTTTTAGCTGGGATCATAAGAGGTTACAACATCCTAGTATTTTATTATTGAGTTCTTTTAGAAGACTCATTATTACGTATTTTTAATTAACCTTGTCTGTATATAGTATTCGTTTTTAAGACCATTTAATAATAGTTTTTGCATAGAGGCAGTGCTAAAATTCGCGCCGAAAATAGGCACATGAAATGGAATGTTATTTGTGTGTTCTTTAAAACTATATCAAAGGTTGTTTAACTACCATGGTTTCCTCGATTATTCTAACCCTGATAGCGATTGCATTTTTACTGATCGTTATAGAAGATATAATCCATGTCAATAAAGCTAAAACCACGCTGTTTTTTGGTACGCTTTGCTGGATTCTTCTTTTTATATACCCTCTACACGGGCAAAGCCCCGATACGATTCAACACCTTTTAAATGAAAATATTTTAGAAATTGCCTCGTTATGGCTGTTTTTAATGGCTGCGATGACCTTTGTAGCGTATTTAAATTCAAAGGGGTTTATAGAAAACATTGTTCACCGCGTTATGCCAAAAAGTATTAGCGAAAAAAAGCTCATGTTTTTGGTGGGTGGTTTTGCATTTTTGTTTTCGTCGATTTCAGACAACGTAACAGCTACGCTTATATCGCTCGCGGTTGTTATGTCGTTAAAACTTGAACCTAAAAAACTCATTAAATACGCCACGCTTATTGTATTTGGGGTTAACTCAGGTGGGGTATCGCTAATAACAGGTGACGTAACCACATTGATGATATTTTTAGATGGCAAAGTAACCATTGCTCATTTATTACTACTTATAGCGCCAGCACTTGCAAGTGTTATGCTGCTAGCCGCGTTACTGTCTATCGGTATGAAAGGGCGTGTTGAGTTTGCTGGTGCAGGTAAAACCCGCATCGAAAAAACCGACATTACCATTGCTGTTATATTCTTATCTACCGTAGTGAGCACACTTATGCTGAGTGTAGTTTACAGCGTACCGCCTTTATTAACCTTCTTGTTTGGCTTGTCAGTGATGTTTTTAGTGGCGCAATTTTTAATGCGCAAAAAAGACATAAACAAAGACATAATCGATTTTGTTCGCGATATAGAATACGACACATTATTGTTTTTTGTAGGTGTACTTTTACTTGTAGGCGCACTTAAAGAAATTGGTATGTTGAGTAAATTTACCGACCTATATACGGTAATGGCACCTGAATACGCAAACTACTTAATGGGCATATTATCAGCAGGGGTCGATAACGTACCGCTTACCGCTGCATTATTAAAAGCCGATATAGTAATGAGCCAACAACATTGGTTGTCGTTTACTTATGCAACGGGCGTGGGCGGTTCAATGCTTATCATTGGGTCGGCTGCGGGCATTATTGCCATGAGCAAAGTTAAAGCACTTACCTTTATGAGCTACTTGCGTTTATCGCTGCATTTATTAATTTGTTACACGGTTGGATATGCGGGCTCGTATTACATGGGCAGTTTTATTTAACTCATAAATTATTAAATGCTTGACAGCTAGACGTCTAAACGATAACTTTCAAAGCCCCGCTACTTAGTGGGGTTTTGTTTTATTAGCCACTGGTTAATAAAGCATTCAGAAGAGGTGCGATACTTAGGTACTTAATGTTAGGCGACGAAAGCCGATGATCATTAAGGAGGGAAGTACTCGCCGAGGAAAATAATGATACGTCGTCATTGTTTTTCGGTTTATGGGGCTGAATCCTCAAAACTGTCACCAATATAGGTGGAGAGCTTCTGGCAGTGGACTTATCTTCAAGCATTCCTTTGCCAAGTTCTTCTTGTTTTATTGCGATTTGGATATCGCGAAAGGAGACTAAATGACTACCCAATCAGCGCCACAAACAGTGCCTAAAACAGAGTTAAGCGCAAAATCAGATTACATCGTTGCCAAATTTGGCGGAACCAGTGTTGCAAACTTTGAAGCGATGAGTCGCTGTAGCGAAATTATTGTTGCAGATAAAAGCGTACGTATTGTTGCCGTGAGCGCTAGTGCCGGCGTAACTAACCACTTAGTTGCACTGTGCAAACCAAGTATTACCTCAAGTGAGCGCCAAGAGCATATAAACGGTGTGCTTGCTATTCAACAAACTATTTTAGATGAGTTATCGCTAGATGCCGATTTAGCGGTTGGCTTTAACGAAACCCTAAAAGCATTTCAAACATTGGCTCAAGAGTCACTAACAACCGATCAGCAACACGACGAGCTACTTAGCTTTGGTGAGCGTTTGTCGTCGTATTTGTTTGCACAAGTGCTGCGTTTACAAGGTTTAAACGCCGATCGCTTTGATGTGCGCAAGGTGCTTAAAACCGACAGCCAATTTGGTAAAGCAACGCCTAATGTTGCAGCCACAGCGCAAGCCGCTAAAGAACATTTAATCCCGTTATTAGACGCTCAAGTAATTGTGACTCAGGGCTTTATTGGCAGTGACGAATACGGTCAAACCACAACGCTTGGACGTGGTGGTTCTGACTACAGTGCTGCATTATTAGCTGAAGCAATTAACGCTAAAAGCGTGCATATTTGGACCGACGTAGTGGGTATTTTTAGCACCGACCCGCGTTTGTGCTCAAAAGCGACGCCTATTGCACGTTTAAGTTTTGACGAAGCCGCTGAAATGGCAACCTTTGGCGCAAAAGTATTACATCCAGCGACTATTTTACCAGCGAGCCGTAGCCACATTAATGTGTTTGTAGGTTCTAGCCGAGAGCCTGAGCGTGGCGGTACGTGGATTGAGCGCGAAAAATCGCAGCAACCAGGTATACGCGCAGTAACACAACGTAAAAACCAAATTTTGCTTACGCTTAAAAGCCCAGAAATGCTACTAGCAAGCGGCTTTTTAGCACGCGTATTTACACTATTAAGTGAATACAATATATCGGTAGATTTGGTAACCACATCAGAAATCAGCGTAGCTATAACCCTTGATAACGCGCAGAACGCCTCGCGCCCAGAGCTTGATCAAGAATGCCTAGATAAGCTTGCAGAGTTTTGCCATGTTTCGGTAGAAAACAACCTAACATTGGTGGCACTTATTGGCTCTGAGATTCAATTACGCCAACACGAAATGAACTTAATGAGTGTACTAAAAGACTTTAACATTCGATTAATTTGTCACGGTGCAAGTAAGCACAACCTGTGCTTTTTAGTAGAGCAAACTGAGTCAGATAACGTAGTACAGTCTATTCATAGCCGTTTACTAGAAAATGATTTTGCTGCGTAAGTAATCGTTATTCAGGAAAATCACCTAGTAAAGTTACCTAGTAAAATTAACTAGTAAAGTTACTTAACAAAATTACTTAACAAAATCAGTTAATAAAAAGCATCGCCAGTCGATGCTTTTTTTATGCACCACACTCACATCAAAACAAACATTGCTGTCACTGCTATCAACTACAGTAACGCGATTACTGCAAGCACTCAGCTTTGCACTATGTAATTCGTCAAACACATTGGGGCTAAGTAATTTTGCAATAGGGCGGCTGGTGGCTTTAGCAAGTGACTCTTTTAATGTCCAAATTCTAAAAAACGTATCTGCTTGGGCTTGGGTATTAGTAGGCTCAGTGATAAGTGTAATTTCATCATTATGATAAAAATGCTTAGCGAGCTTTTCAAACGGGCGCTTTAGGCTTACTTTTTCAATATCAAAACCAAACTCACTTTTATCAAGATTTAGCGCGACCCCAACTAAACCATGCGAGTGCGAAATACAGGTATTTATAACATCACCACTCACATGTATTTGCAGCTTTGAGCTTGCCTCGTCAAATTCGGTACTCATTTTATTAAGCGCCACGTGCGCATGTTGCGGCTGCGCTACTTTAATAAGGTGTTTTAACAATAACCGCGTCGCTAAATACTCTTGCTTAGCTGGCGGGCTTTTACGGCGGTTTATAATGGTTAACTCAAATGGGCTTAAGCAATCGGGCAAATTAAAGTCACTAAGCTCAAGTGTTTTAGCATTAAATAATAAAATACTGTTACTCGCTAAAGACAAATTTGCCAATTGAGTTGAAGTAATACTCAAGGCGTTTTTAAAATAGTGTTCAGTCATAAAAGCCCTAAAGCAAAAGAAGTCGCTGATATTGTGAGCGGTTAACGCCACTAATAAAGGCTGGGTACAATTTTATTACTCAGCTGGCATGAAATATGGTTTAATTCACAATAATCAAAATAATAACAGATTTGTAGATGTATGGCACAAGTGCGTGATGGGTTTCAAAGCCGACTTGGTTTTGTTTTAGCCGCTGCTGGCGCAGCAGTGGGTTTGGGTAATATTTGGGGTTTTCCTACGCAAGCGGCCAACCATGGCGGCGGTGCTTTTTTACTGGTTTATTTTATTGTTATATTTTTACTTGCGCTACCTGCGCTGTATACCGAACTTTATTTAGGTCACAAAGCACAAGCTAATCCTGTAAAAGCATTGGGCGATGCATGGCAAAACACTAACCGTAAGGTTGGTGCTGCGGCAGGTTATATAGGCCTTGCGGGCGCAGTTGTTATGCTAAGTTTTTACTCAATAGTAGCAGGGTGGATGCTCTCGTACGCTATTGAACCTATAACAACCTTTTTTGGGTTTACAGGCGCAAGCGAGTTTTTACATAGCGACTCAGTGCTGCGTAATTTTGTATTTACGCCGCTTATGCTTATTTTAACTGCCAGTATTATTTTAAAAGGTGTTAAATCGGGAATCGAAACCTGGTCGCGCCGTTTAATGCCACTGTTACTTGTGCTGCTTGTTGGTTTAATTGCCTACATTGCAACACTCGATGGCGCAAGCGAAGGTTTTGCTGCGTATTTAATTCCTGATTTTAGCCAAATACTCGACCCTAATTTAATTATTGCTGCAATGGGGCAAGCGTTCTTTTCGCTCTCTTTAGGTGTGGGTTGTATGATGATTTACGGCTCGTATTTACAGCCAGATGCTAATTTACCAAAGCTCACAGCCGGTGTTGCACTACTTGATACTGGCGTTGCTTTTTTAGCGGGGTTACTTATTATTCCTGCTATTTATGTGGCGCAGCACAACGGTGTTGAAGTATTTAGTGGTGGTAAACTGATTGGGGAAGGGCAGCTTATTTTTGCTATTTTACCTGAGCTATTTAGCACCATGGGCGAAATTGGCTTATTAGTTGGTTTATTATTTTTTGTATTAATGTCTATCGCATCGGTTACGTCAACTATATCGACGACTGAAATTCCGGTAGCGTTTTTAGTCGAAAACCACAAGGTTAGCCGCACCAAAGCAACATGGGCGGTAAGCGCCGTTGTTCTTGTGTGTGCAAGCGCGATTATATTAAATTTTGATTGGTTATTTGGTTTGGTAATTATGCTATTTACTCAATACCAATTACCGCTTATGGGTTTATTTTACTTTATTACAGTAGGGTGGATGTGGCAGCGTGGTAACAAATTACATCAAGCAACAACAGGCGTACATTACTGGTTTGCTCAGTATATTCGTTTTGTTTGCCCAGTATTAATGACCTTAGTATTTGCAAACGTTGCCTTTGGTTAAGCTCTATTTAAAGTAAATTTTTAAACAAAAAAGCGAAGAGACTAACTTCGCTTTTTTTGTGCCTATTATTTAGGTAAAGCTAAGGTATTTATAAAACCTCATTAGTCAGAGGTTTACCTTCATTTACTTCAAGCGCGTTAAGTAGGGTTGTGTTTGCTATTTCGGTGAGTGCTTCTTGGGTAAAAAAGCCCTGATGGCCTGTTACTAAAACATTTTTAAAGCTCACTAAGCGCGAAAATATATCGTCTTGATTTATTTCGTCGCTGTGGTTTTTAAAAAACAGCTCCGACTCTTGCTCGTAAACGTCGAGCCCTAAATACCCTAGTTTTTTAGTTTTAAGCGCACTAATACATGCGCTACTATCAAGTAATGCACCACGAGAGGTGTTAATAAGCATAACGCCGGTTTTCATTTTGCTAAATGCCTCGTCATTTATTAAATGATGAGTTTGCTCCGTTAAAGGGCAATGCAAAGAAATCACATCGCTTTGGCTAAGTAAGGTGTCTATATCGGTAATTGTATAATTGCCAGGTTGTGCGTAGGGGTCGCACACTAATACATTAGCGCCAAAGCCATTTAAAATGTTACACAGCGCAAGGCCAATTTTACCGCAACCTACAATACCCACGGTTTTATTGTGCAAGTTAAAACCAAGCAATCCATTTAAATCAAAATTGTCTTCGCGTACGCGGTTATACGCTTTATGTGTTTTACGGCTAAGCGTTAGCATAAGTGCAATACAATGCTCGGCTACGGCCTCAGGGCTGTAAGCAGGAACACGTAATACTTTAATTTTATGTGCTTTTGCTGCAGGTAAATCAACATTATTAAATCCTGCACAACGTAGCAAAATAGTATTTATGCCTTGGCTTGCCAATTGTTCAATAACAGTGGCGTTTACAGTGTCGTTAACAAATACGCATATGGCATCAAACCCGTTTGTTAAAATGGCCGTTTGTTCGCTCAGGGCTTGCTCAAAATACGTTATTTTTATATCACGGTGATCGCGTGTACTTTGTTCAAAAAAAGGCAGTTCGTACTTTTGAGTACTAAAAAAAGCAATGTTCATGGTAATAGCCTCGACGCTTAAGGAGTATTATTTATTACTAATACAATAAACTACTTTATAAACCTGTGCTTTAGTAACACGCATTTTATTGATTTAAATTAAGCCCTAATTTATGCCTTAGCCGACGTAAACAAAGGTATTTTTGACGATACTTTTTTACCACCTCTAGCAGCGCTTAACTTTGCGGCTTGCAGTAGGTTGCTTTCTATTACTTGTTTAAGTGTTTCGGGCTTAGTACGTGGTGCATAGCGTGCAACAAGTTGCCCTTGTGAGTTAATTAAAAACTTAGTGAAATTCCACTTAATTGCACGATTTTGCGAAATACCCCGCGTATGCGATTTTAAATAATTAAACAACGGGTGTGTTTCTGGCCCATTTACCATTACCTTGCCAAATACCTCAAACGAGATATTAAATTGATCTTGGTAAAAGTCTTTTATGGCTAAATTATCAAGCGGCTCATTTTGGCCAAACTGGTTACAGGGAAACGCAAGTACAGTAAAACCATTGCTTTTGTATTGCTGATAGAGCTTTTCGAGCGCGTTTAATTGCACCGAAAAATTACACTTACTCGCTGTATTAACAATAAGAACGGTTTTGCCCTGTAACTGGCTAAGAGGAAAATTTTCGCTGTTAAAAAGTGGTGCATTAAATTGATAAATACTGTCCATAGGTTACCTACTTACCTTTCCCGTTGAGGAAATTTTATAAAGACTTTCATTCGCTTTTTTATCGACCGGTTGACATAATCGAGGTCTAGTTTCTAAGTTATCAGTTAAATAGGTCATTTTTATGTCAATGAAAGTCGCATTTATAGGTTTAGGCGTAATGGGTTACCCAATGGCGGGGCATTTAGCAAAAGCAGGATACAGCGTATGCGTTTATAACCGCACTCAAGCTAAAGCACAAGCGTGGACTGCAGAACATTCAGGAAGCTTTGCACCAACCCCGCGCGAAGCTGCCAATAATGCCGACATCGTATTTATGTGTGTTGGTAACGATGACGACTTACGCTCAGTAGTGTATGGCGACGACGGCGTGTTAGCGGGCATGTTGCCGCACACTATTTTGGTTGATCACACCACAACCTCTGCCGAAGTAGCACGCGAAGTGGCTGCAAAAGCGGCTCTGCAAAATATCGACTTTATTGATGCGCCTGTATCGGGCGGACAAGCTGGCGCCGAAAACGGCGTATTAACGGTTATGGCGGGTGGCAGCGAAGCCGTATTTGCTAAAGTGCAGCCAGTTATAGGGGCGTTTAGTCGTTTTAGCCAACTGTTAGGCGGCGTTGGCTCGGGACAACTTTGTAAAATGGTTAATCAAATTTGTATTGCTGGTGTAGTGCAAGGTTTAGCCGAAGGCTTACATTTTGCCAAGCAAGCTGGGCTTGATGGTGAAAAAGTTATAGAAACCATTTCTAAAGGTGCAGCCGGTTCGTGGCAAATGGAAAACCGCTACAAAACAATGTGGGCGGGTGAATATGAGTTTGGTTTTGCCGTAGATTGGATGCGTAAAGATTTAGGCATTGCACTCGATGAAGCTAAAAACAACGGCGCAACACTGCCAATGACCGCAACGGTCGATCAATACTACGCCGATGTACAAGCACTTGGCGGCGGCAGATACGACACCTCAAGTTTACTAGCACGCATTGAAGCACTGCATAAAAAGTAACGTTTAAGTTGGGTATGTCGATGTAGACGCGAAGCTTGCTTGCGTGACGGGCAAAGCCCGTAAAGTGATTTATCACAAAGAGGTTATGAGGCGCTGCGCTTTTAGAGGAAGTAATAGATCTAAAAAACTATTGTTTTTATGTTTCTCATTTACTCCTCATTCGCTTCTCTTTGTGAAATAGTATTTTATTTAAGTAATTAAAAGCTGTGCTTTTCACGTGAGCAAGCTCAACGTCTACCCCAAAGTATAGATTTGTGGTTGTTTCGTAGACGCGAAGCTTGCTTGCGTGACGGGCAAAGCCCATAAAGTAATTTATTCACAAAGAGGTTATGAGGCGCTGCGCTTTTAGAGGCTGTGATAAGTCTAAAACGGTTGTTGTTTTTATGTATTCTCATTTACTTCTCATGCTCTTCTCTTTGTGAATAGTGTTTTATTTAAGTAATTAAAAGCGGTGCTTTTCACGTGAGCAAGCTCACCATCTACCGTCAAAGTGTAGATATCAGTTTTACTTTGTAGACGCGAAGCTTGCTTGCGTGACGGGCAAAGCCCGTAAAAGTGACTTATTCACAAAGAGGTTATGAGGCGCTGCGCTTTTAGAGGAAGTAATAGATAAAAAAGATTGTTGTTGGTCTTTATATTTTCTCATTTACTCCTCTTGCTCTTCTCTTTGTGAATAGTGTTTTATTTAAGCAATTAAAAGCTGCGCTTTTCACGTGAGCAAGCTCTACGTCTACCCCACAGTATAGATTTGTGGTTGTTTCGTAGACGCGAAGCTTGCTTGCGTGACGGGCAAAGCCCGTAAAGTGATTTATTCACAAAGAGGACATGAGGCGCTGCGCTTTTAGAGGAAGTAATAGATCTAAAAAAGATTGTTTTTTATGTCTTCTCATTTACTCCTCATTCGCTTCTCTTTGTGAAATAGATTTTGCTTTGTTTGAAGTGGTACAGATATTTATAAACAAAAACGCGACGCTTTATTGCTAAAGCGTCGCGTTTTTAATGCGTTATACAAACCAAATTACATGCTTTGTGCGTAGTTATACAGTGCCTTTAAAATTGTAAGATTTTTTTCGCTGTCGTCATGTTCATGCGCTAGGTTTTCAAGGGTGATCATAAAATCTTGCGCATTAATCGACGGTTGATCTTCCCCGTGCATTAACTTGTTTTGGCAATACTGGCGCCATTGGTCAAGCTCTTGCTGGTTTAGCGTTTCAGGCCAGTTACGGGCGCGGTATCTAAACAACAATGTATTAAACTTTTTATCTTCAAAGTCTAACTTCAATCCAGCCAATTCATCTGGTTTTGCATCACGAATAATCGCAAACTTAGCTTTATCGGCATGGCTTGTAAACCCATCGTAAAGTAAGTAGTCAACGTTAGTGGTTGCGCTGTAATCGCCTTGCTCGTTAAACACTTCGGTTACTTTATCGCGAAGGTCGGTATTGGCTTTTAAAATAGCTAAGTTAGCTAAGCACTGCTCGCGATCAATCCCAAGGCGAGCGGCGTTTTCAGGCAATAATGTTTTAGCTGGGGCTAAAATAGGGCACTTGTTTAAATGCACTAGTTTTAAGCCAACAGGTAATTCACCCTCGGCTAAATCTACACGTTTGGTGTATAAGCGTTTGCGTAACTCTTCTACGTTTAAATCAATGAGTACTTGCGGGTTTTGAGTTAAATCAAAACAAATAACCGCGTTTTTATTTACCGGATGAAAGCTCATTGGTGCAACCCAGCTTGTACAGCCTTGTGTTGCAGGTATGCGCGATGTGGTATGCACCAGCGGCGTCATGTTAAATACATCAACCAATTCAGCAAGGGCTTTTTTATTACGCAAACCAAAAAAGAAGTTATACAGCTTTGGTTGTTTTTCTTTTATTAGTTTAGCCAATGCAATAGTGGCGGTTACATCGCTTAGTGCATCATGCGCAGCGGTGTGTTCAATACCATTAGCTACGGTTAAATGCTCTAGCTTAAAGCTTGGGCTGCCGTCTTCTTTTAACGGCCATTCAATCCCTTCAGGGCGCAGCGCGTAACAAGCACGTACTAAATCAATAATATCCCATCGGCTGTTATTGTTTTTGTATTCGCGCTCGTATGGGTCGTAAAAATTACGGTAAAAGCTATAACGGCTTACTTCGTCATCAAACCGAATGCTGTTGTAACCGGCAACACAGGTGTTTGGCACACTAAACTCAGCATGAATTTTTGCTATAAACTCAGCCTCAACCAAGCCTTTTTTCATCGCTACTTGTGGCGTAATACCCGTAATTAAACACGCCTCAGGGTGAGGCAAGTAATCCGCTTGCGGCTTACAATATTCAATAAGCGGCTCGCCAATAATATTTAAATCAAGATCGGTACGAACACCCGCAAACTGGCTCGGCTTATCCTTTTGAGGGCTCGCCCCCCAAGTCTCGTAGTCGTGCCAATAGATTGTCGCTTGATTCTCTTGATAGCTTTCATTATTCATTCTATGTCTTAGCCCTTTATATTTGCGGGTTATTAGCGCTGCTCAGTTTCTTTTTGTATTTTTGAGTTTCTTGTAATTGACGCATTGTGTGTATAGTATTGTGTATAAATTTTTTGCTAACTGTGTATAAAAAATTAAATGGCAATCAGTGACACCAAATTAAGAAAGCTGCTAGGTAAAAATCAAATACCGTGCGTATTATCGCATAGAGATAGTTTAAGTGTAAGGGTATCAGCTAAGGGCACCATCACTTGGCAATACCGTTGTCGTGTTGATGCTAAGCAGGTAATTATTACACTAGGCCGCTATCCTGGGCTAAGCATAAAAGAAGCACAAGATTACATACCATTGTTTCAAAATTGGTTGAGTCAGGGTAAAGACCCACGCCTAGAACTTAAGTTTATGCGTAACAATGCCAAGGGCTTGCCCACAATGTCAGAAGTTGCTGCAAAGTGGTTAGATAAAAAAGTACCCGATCTAAAAGAAAAAACGCAAACTTTATACACAAACCAAGTCAGCAAATGGATTGTACCAATCCTTAATGATAAAAATATGCCGCTTGATTTAATGACCATCAAAGATTGGATAACCTACTTTGATGACGTAAAAAAATTAGGCAGTGCTAAAACAGCCGGCACTATATTAGTGCGTATTAAATCAATTATTGGTTGGGCTGAAAAACGCGGCGAAGTTAAGCCGTTTAACCCAGTACTAACACTCAACGTAAATGATATTGGTGAGCAAGCATCAGTTGGCCAACGAGTTATGCGCTTTGATGAAATTGCAAAGCTTTGGATACAAATAGAAAGCTCAAAAGCCACACCAGCAACTAAAGCATGCCTTCAGCTAATTTATATAACAGGGGCAAGGCAATCAGAAGTTCGTTTAGCCAAGTGGGAGCATTTTGACTTTGACAACAATATTTGGACAGTACCACCCGAAAATTCAAAAACAAATAAAGCAATCCGTCGCCCAATATCAACTAAGATGAAAAGTATATTAGATAAGCTTGCTATGGTATACGGCCGTCAAGGTTATTTAATACCTGGCGGTAATCCACACAAACCAATGACCACCCACAGCATCAACCGTTACTGCTGCCGAATGTGGGATCACCTGTTTGAAAAATACAAAATGCCTAAGTTCCTACCGCACGACGCTCGCCGTTCAATATCAACATTACTAAGCGAAAATGGTATAGCACCTCACGTAACAGAAAAAATGCTCGGCCACACAATGCGCGGAGTAATGGCCGTATACAACAAACACGATTGGATAAAAGAGCAAGCAGAAGGGTACGAGTTATATTGCCAGCTGATACATAAAGCGATAGAAAATGAGCTTGTTAAAAATTAGCCAATAGCTGCTAATATAAACTGTTGTACAGTAGTTTTGATTTAAAACATTTTAGGGGAACAGAGTGCTAATTAAGCTTGAAAATATAAAAGAATATAATGGTTTTAAATTGCAGAGTCCTGTTAATTTAGATGAAAAAATAGTTGTTTTAACAGGAAGAAATGGATCAGGGAAAACACGCTTATTAGAAGGAATTCAAAATAATTCTATCTCATTTTATTTAAAAGACTCTTTGCTTGAACGACAAGATATTAGATTGGTAGCACAATCAAGTTTGATACAGCCACAGGCATCTGGGTATTATACGTACAGTAGTCAGCAGAATCAGCTTATAGCAACGCTTCAATACTATCACCAGATTAAGAGTGATTTTGATACCCTTACTAACACTAAAACGCCAAGTCATCATGGAAGAATGATGGGTGGTAGAGGAGAAGAAATAGGCTTAGATTACCAATCCATATTAAAACTTGCGACTTCGATTGGAAGAAAATTAGGTAAGCGAGCATCAGAACTGACCGAAGACGAGCTTATTCTGTATTATGAAGAACCATCTCTCAATGTTCTTGGAACCCAGAATGTATCTACTATTGCCAATCAATATATAAAGCGTCGAAACCAAAATGAGCAGAATGAATATTTCCACAAAGTAAAAAGTAGAAATGTTAAGTTCTTTTCTGAAGAGGAGTTTATAAAGCAGTTTGGTGATAAACCTTGGGTACTTCTCAATCGTATATTAGATGATACATTTGACGGTAAATTTCAGTTTTCAATTCCTGATGAGAATTCACAAAGCTATTCTTATCAAGCCGAGCTACTTCAAGGGCAAGAAGAAACACCAGTTAAAGTTGAGCACCTATCTTCTGGAGAAAAAACTTTATTATGGTTAGCGCTGACTTTATTTAATAGCCAATACTATGATTCTGATATGGCAAATGCTCCAAAGGTGCTTATGCTCGATGAGCCTGACGCTTTTTTGCACCCCAAAATGGTGGAGAAAATGTATGAGGTATTTAAATCATTTAATAAAAATTTTGATTCAGTCATTCTTATTACAACACATTCACCAACAACCGTAGCGCTAGCACCAAGTGATAATGTTTATTTAGTTGATGATAATTATATACAAAATATTGATAAAGATACTGCTGTTACAGAGCTTCTTGACGGAGTTACTCAAATTGCAATAGACCCCAAAAACCGTAGGCAGGTTTATGTTGAAAGTAATTTTGATGCAGATTTCTATACGATTATTTTTAATGAATTAAAATTACTTGGTAAAGTCGATCCATCTATATCTTTAAACTTTATTCCGTCTGGAGCAAAGGTTCCTGAAGAGACCCTTAAAAACAAATTAAGGCAGATACTTGATATTACTGATGATGCTCTCGTAAATAGTTTTGTTAATGCTATCAACGGCGAAGGGGACTGTGTGAAAGTTGTTGCTAGTGTTGAGTCATTGAGTTCCGATGGAGCTACAAATGTTAGAGGAATTATCGATTATGATAACAAGCATAATAAAAGACCAGAAAATGTAAAAACCTTAGCGAATAATTATGCTTATGCAATCGAAAACCTATCACTTGACCCAATAAATGTAATACATTTACTACATGACACTGGTAAAACTGAGTATTCACTTGAAAGCATCTGTGGTGAAAAAGTTTCTTTTAATGATTGGTTAGAAAATGATGCTCTTTTGCAGATATCTGTAGATTGGTTTATAGCTAAAGTTCTTGGCCGAGAGTCAAAGAAAGACATTGATTTAAAATATATTTCTGGACTTGTATTGAAAACAGACAGTGAATATCTTTTGTATGATGGGCACCCACTCGAAAATAAGGTTGTTAGTATATTTCCTGACCTAAGGAAGTCTTTTATAAATAATAATCAAAGTACTTTAAAAGTAACTATAGCTAAAAAATCAATGTGCAAAATTAAAGGAAGCTTCATTCCGCAATCGTTCTTAGATGTAATTCTTGAAGTTCAAAAATAAGAACGCAACTAATGAAACAAAAAGCCCACATTAGCGGGCTTTTGGGTATTTAAATTGTTGGGCTATGGCCCTGTAAATTCACTTGATTTCATAACAACCTCCAAAGATTTAACGGTGTCGCACTAATGTCGCACCAAATAAGGCTTGTATTGAGTATATGACAACAGATCATAACTATCAATATTAATTAAATACTAATTAAATACTAATTAAATACTAATCAGGTAGTTTCCAGCTTTCAAAATGGACAATAATTTTTTCACCCGGGGTGCAAGAGCCTACTTTAAAATTATGTGAGCGGCCAGGTTGAATTTGAAAAGATACATCAGCATCATTAGGTATGCCCACCCGGAAATCTATAGCGTATTGTGTTTCATTGTGAAGCGTCACATCTTGGCTTTCGGTATAACGTGGTGGTGTAAACCTTAAAGATTCTTTAATAGGTTGCCAAAGCCATGCTGACGTTTGATAACTTACAACTTCACCAGGTGATAATTTTAATGAAAATGTTTCCGAAAATTCAGGGCTCGATGTTGTTATAGGATAAGCACCACTAAGAATATGTTGGTTTTTACTAGGATCTTCAAGATTAGATAAGATCGATATATCGTTCACTTCACCTATTAAGTCTCCATCTACTTTTACTGGGTCAGACTTAACACCAAATGACATTGAATCAGTTGCATAATGATGGTTGTTATGGATATTTTTTATAATACAGTTAGTTCTCGACATCACCTTAACAGTTTCATTTTCTTCAGAAATCTCTTTAATCGTAATAATTCGGCTAGTAACAGGGCTAATACACGCTAAAGCCGAAACCTTACTCGCCAGAAACCTTCCTAAAGTTGAGTCCGCGTCAGCATCAGGAAAAATGTACTCTATTTTAGTTGCTAATTTCTCTTCTTCTGGCCTCTTAATTGAAATGATAGTGATGGCTAAACCCACTACGGTAAAGAAAATTAGGCTATCTAAAGCTGATGCAGCATAAGAAATAGAAAAATTAGATGGTTTCCATTGGATTCCATTAATATGGTTCATTATCGAAGGGCAAAGAGTTCTAGTGTAAATGAGCCACCCTAGTACCCACAGAAGATAAACACCCGCAGATAGACATAATATTTTCCAATACCGTTTAAAAAAACTATTCATAACAATTCCTTGTTTATAACGACTTACCTGTAAATATTACCTTTCCAACCAACGTGCAATTACCATTAATTGGAATTAGCTGTTCAGGCCAGTTGGGGTTGGCGGCTTTTAGGAATTTGTGGCCGTTTTCGATAATTAGCTGTTTAAATGTCGCTTGGTTGTCGTCGTCTAGGCGGGCTACTACGTATGAGCCGTGGATGCATTCGGCTTCAGGATCTACAAAAATCAAATCGCCCTCATCAAACTTTGGCTCCATGCTAATACCTTGCACCTTTAAAACAAAAGTTAGGTCGCTGCAATTAACAGGGCACATAAAGCGTTCAGCGTCGTAGGCTTTAATTTCACTTATTTCTGACCAAGCACCGGCTTGCACCCAGCTAATAAGTGGGGCGGTGGCTTTGATTGATGGCCCTGGTGTAACGTTGTTATTTATATTTTTTTCATCACTCTGTATTTCGCCAATTCCAAATAGTAAATATTCTGGAGTGCAATTGAGAGCTTGGGCGAGAGTATCAATCTTACGAGGGCGTTTAGTTTCGCCTGATTCAATATTATGAATAGAGTTTTGTGCTAAACCCGCAATTAAGCCTAGCTGTGCTTGAGTCATCCCCAACTGAACACGTCTTTTTTCTACTCTTTTTCCTAAATCCATTTTTAAATTCCTAATATTAAAATCGCTTAAAGTGATATTTACTGATTATTGCCTTTTTATTTTATTTTGTCTAATCAGTTAAATCGATATTGACATCGGTTAAATAGATATTTATTATCGGTTTAATTGATAAATACTGCTTGGAGGAAATATGAGTGCCGTAGCAAAAGCAATAGAAATAATTGGTGGGCAAACAAAAGCCGCCAAGTTGTTAAGCACAAAACAAAACATTATTTGGTATTGGATTAACCGTCACTGCCAAGCCCCAGCGAAATACATTCCGCGTATTTCAGAACTAACTAACGGTGAAATATCGGTAAACGATTTACTAGCCGATCATCAAAAAAGCAACAAGGAAGATGCAGTATGAGTACTGAACAACAAATCATATTATTAGATATTCACCCAGACGCTAAAGCTGTGCTGTTTGCACTACTGCAAGAAAACAACCAACTACGCACTGAGCTTGAAGAGCAAAAAGACCGCCTAGTTAGCACCGTTGAGGCATGCGAAGTATTGGGATGTGCGCGTAAAAAGTTTTGGATTTTGTCGAAGTTGTCTGATTTTCCTAAATCAATTCAGTTTGGCAAAACTAATCATTATCGCTTAAACGAGCTAATTAAATTTAGAACGCAGCACCAACAAAGCGTTAATAACTAGGAGCAAACAATGAGCACATATCAAGTATTTGACCAAAACACGTATAACGCATTACCTAACTTAGCTATTAAGGCTGAGTATTTACTTACGTGCCAAATAAGCACCAAAGAAGCCGTTAATTGTAAATCAGTTGAATTTGAACCGTGCTTACAAGCCTTTGTTGGCGAGTTGCCATTACCTATTTACTGCCACGGAAACGAAAACCAAACCATACAAAAAGCCGTGTACTGGTTAAAAACACAAGCTTTATCTAAACCACAGCAACAAGCACAAGGAGTATAACCATGGCAAATGCATTAGTTAAACACACCAATAACGCACAACCAGCGCCATTAAAAGCTGTAGAAGGGCGCCACATACCAAAAGGCTTAGCTGAAATAAAAGCATTAATGAGCGATAGAACGCGCACACCAGGTTATGTGTTTAATGCCGTTTTAACTGATCAACAACGAAAATTAGTGTGTATTGCTGCAGGACTTAAACAACGCCATATAGAAATGAGCTTTTATCAATTTAATTTGCAAGAGCGTGAAGCAGTGCGCAAAGGCATTTTAGCGTTACAAGACATTGTTGCCGCTTTTACCGACGCCAACGTACTTGGCCGCGAAAACTTCGAAAGAACCCCGCCTAAGTTTGATGTTGTTCCGCGTTTAGTTAAACAGTCAAAAACTGATTCACAAACACACTAAGGAATAGCCATGACTCCCGATCAGCTAATCAATCAAGATAGTGGCAATGTTGAATTTTACACGCCCGATAAAGTTTTGAAGTATGTGCACCAAATGTTTCCGGTTATTGATTTAGACCCAGCAAGTTGTGTAGTGGCTAACAAGTCAGTAAAAGCAACGTGTTATTTAACCAAAGATGATGATGCATTAACACGAAATTGGATAGCAAACACGGTTTGGTTAAATCACCCATTCAATAAAGGTGAACAGGCATGCAAACAGAAGTGCGTTAAAAAAATATGTAACGACCCGACTTACAGTAAGTATCGCGGCCACTGCATTACCGAAGACATAGCCAGCAACGGCGATTGGATTGACTATTACTTAGACCAATATGCGCAAGGTAACTTTAAAGAAGCAATGAACATTACCTTTGTTAATAGCTCAGAGGCATGGTGCCAAAAGTTATTAAACGCAGGCTTAAGCTGTTTTATTGATGGTCGTACGCACTTTAATGATGCACAAGGCAATGTAAAAAAAGGCGCACCCAAAGGCTGTTTTATTACTTACCTTGGCAATAGAACCGACGAGTTCCGAAAAATATTCTCGGCGCTTGGAGTAGTGAAGTAATGAAACTACACCCAAAAGCAAAAAAGGCACTTAGCTATTTAGTTCATTGTGAAAAATCAATGGACTTTAGAAAGATGTTTTCTGTTGGTCACGAGATAGCAACCAAAGCACTTGAAAAATACGCCCCTGAAATATCAGCGAGGTTTGATTGCATTAACTCACAAACAATAGAAGAGGCTGAGCGTGCAGATGCTTGGTTTAACTACTCATATAAAGAATACATGATTCAGGATCATCACGATGTAAAAAATGTAGAAGTTTTTCATCAAATACACCTACCCAACGAATTAAACGACATCCCGTTTTAACCCCAAAGGAATACTAAAATGAACACTATCAAAGACCAAGTTATGCCTAAAAATAAGCTATTAGTTAAAAACATTGTTGAGCACGCGGTAGAGCAAGCAAACTTTACGATTAAAAATTTAGGCAAGCGCTCTACCGTTGCCATGCTTATGGAGTGCGAAAACTGCCTAACTGACTTTATGCCAGTGGTTAAACTTATTGCCGATGACTACATTGAGTACGTACCAATTCACGACCAAATGTGCGCCGCTATTGATGCCGTTCAAGTAGGTAAAGATTTAGTAGAAATAGAGTTTGCATAAATGAGCATGTGGCCCATTGTAAACTTTGATGTATGTAAAGCGGCTTTAACTTTGGTTAAGGCCGTTGACGACATTGAACACCGCACCACATTAATAAACGGCCTTGGCCGTTTTACTGCGTACAGCCAATATAAAATGGTTAAGCAGTACATTGCCAAAATTACCCCACCAAATAATGCCTGGTATAAAGACGAGCCCATAAACCCAAGCGAAAAAGCAAACGCTTGGCTTTATGATGAGCTTAAAACAGCACAACACCGCATTGATGTAACTAACCTTAAATTAAGTAAGCCAGCTAAAGCGGCACTTAAAAAAGTGCATAACAATAATATTCATAATTTTATTGTAAAAGACATTATTGAAAGCAAACGCGCACCCAGCATACAAGCCAGCTTTGTACGCCAAACTGCTAAAAATATGGAGTTTGCACAAAAGCAGCGCAACGCAAAAAATAAACAACCTTTAACCGAGCAAAATTTAAAACAAGCAGTAGGCGATCAGGTTTCTAGCTCAGCCATGTCGGTTATTAACGCAATAGACGACGCTGAAGAGGTTAAGTTTGTTTACCAATGTTTAAGCAAAGTACCCAAGCCACTGCAAATGCGTGTAGCTAAGCGCTTTATTAATAAATACGACACCAGCTTAAAAAGCACAGCCAACGCAACCAAAGACGAACTAATACAAATAAGCCGTGCGCTTTACGACTTTAGCGGCACTAAAAACCCGCACCAAAAAGCACAGCCAACAAGCGCAAATATTCGCGCTCAATACAGTGCAAATAACTGGTTACGTCGTACCGTTAAAACATTAAAGCCACGCCTTAAAATACTAGAGCAAATTACTAATGCTATGCCATTACCGTGGTACATATTAGCCAATGCAGATAAAACCAAAAAACATGCAAATGTATTGGCTATGCAAACAGCTGAAATAATAGCCGACCTAGCAAAAGAACAACCCACGTGGGATGCAACCGACATACACGAAAAAGTAAACGAATATGCCGCACAATTTAGCGTGCAATTACAGTTTGCCGAAAAAAGCGAATACCTAACAATACCCGATGCCGAAGTAGCGCTTTTAAAAGCACAAGATCATAAGTGGTGGGCGCGTAAACTTAAAACAGTACGCAGCCGCTACCTAGAGCACCTAGAAATTGCAACGGGCGAAGTAGGCCGCGACCTATTTAATAGCATTGATAAAAAAGGCGCTAAAACCACCAAGCGCCGTGGCATAAGTGCGTATTGTTCAAAGCAAGCAATTGCCGAATACACCACCAATCGCGAACGCGGCCAACGCTACCTAGAAAGCCTAGAATTAGTAAACGAACAAAGCGATGTTATATCGCTAATGAAAGCAGTAGAAGCAGGCGTTGCCAACCCTGAAAACATGCGCAACGAATTAATGCTACGCATACGCGAAACCGAAGAACTGGCCGACGAAATGGGCTACACAGGCGGCTTTTATAACATTACAGCGCCTAGCCGTTTTCATGCAAACTCGCCTACGTGGGATGGGTCAACGCCAAAAGATGCAAGCCTATATTTAAATAAGCTTTACTCACAAGCCCGCGCAAAATTAGACCGCGAAGAAATACCATACTTTGGTATACGCGTAGCAGAACCACATGCAGACGGTTGCACTCACTGGCACATGCTTTTATGGATGCCAACCCGTTACTACGACAAAGTTAACCACATATTACGCCGCTACTTTACCCGCGACAACCGTGAGGTATTTTTTCAGCGCTTTAAAAACCGCAAAGCATTACGCGCACGCTACACAAAGGCGCGCCGTATTTGGGGTTTAAATAAATCTAAAAAGGTGTACACCCGTGCACCGGTTAAAAACTATTTTCCGAGCAGCCCACGCTACACCGCTATAAAAATGCTACCTGCGCAAATTGGCAAAGACGGCAAAAAATCAGGCGGCGCAGCGGCTTATGTTGCTAAGTACGTAAGTAAAAATATTGATGGCTTTGCACTGGCAAACGAACATGACGCAGAAACAGGCGAAAAGCTCACCCAAGCAGTTAACCCAGTTAAAGCATGGGCCAGCACGTGGGGTATTAGGCAGTTTCAGTTTCAAAAGTCGCCATCTATTACTATTTGGCGCGAATTGCGCCGAGTGCGCGAAGAAGTGGAAGGCAACGAACAACTAGAGCAAGTACGCCAAGCTGCCGACAAGGGCGACTTTAAAACCTTTGTTACCTTAATGGGTGGCTTTGGTATTGGCCGCGATGCACGCTTTAAACCTGCATACCAACATACCGAATACGGCAATCAATATGCCGAATTTACTAAAACCCTAAAAGGCGTTGAAGACACCTTTGGCCTTTGCACGCTTGTTACTCGCGTTCATACCTGGTCTAAGCAAGTTATAGGCACCGCAGCAAACGAAAACACCGCCGTTATTGGTGGGCAGGATGCCAACAACGTCGGCGCAGCCGACCTACCTTGGACTAGTGGGAATAATCGTACGCCTTTAGCTGTAGGGCATACAGACGAATTATTGCTAGACATGATCGGTTTTTCTAAAAAAGAGATCATTAACGTTAAAAAGGACCTGTTAGCAGGTAAGCGGGTTAAAAATAACGACCATATTTACCTAATAAAAGACGGCCATTTAGTGGTATTGGACGAAGCAGCGCAGCAAAAAGAGCATCGCCAGCTATCTATTGACGAAATAGCCCGTACTGAAGCCAAAAAACACACCCCAGCAGCAGACGAGCAAACAGCCAAACCATGTGATGACCTATTAAACATGTTTACAGGCGCTCAAATGAAGCAGTTAAACCAAGGCGGCAATGTTATTAGAGCCAACCGCGTGTACTACCTGCAAGAACGTGAGCTACACAGCTTTGAAAAGCTCGATATGGCAAAACCTAAAAAGCCAATAACGCTAGCCCCAACCGAAAAACACTACGCATATGCCCGTGAGCTTTACGACCTAGCGCACATGTATGCAGAGCTTGACGGGCGTAACACCCTATCAAACACCCAATTTAGTAAAGGTAATGCCGACATTATTGGTGATTTAGATTTAGCTCGATTAGTATTGAACGGTGAGGCCACGGCCATCAGTGATAATGATTGGTGGGCAATAGATTTAATGGCCTAAGTGTACCCGTTAATTGCTTAATTAGCGGGTACACTTAGAGGCGCTGATATTAAAGAAGGCTACATACGCGAATTTAACGCCAAAAAACGCGGCCGACTCTACGGCCACCCCACACCAGACAATATCCGATTTTTAGCCCCATTAGGCAAAGCTGGGGATCAGTTAGCTAAATATTAATAGATGGTAAAAAGATTAAAATTTTTTATTTTTATTGATTGGGTTTTAGACAGTAACCCCCATTAATTTAATTGTGTAAACAATATTCAAATAAAGGATGCCATCATGGCTAACAATTTAATAATTTCTTATGATTTAAACTCACCGGGTCAAGATTACGACAAAATTTTTGATAAAATAAAGTCGTTAGGTAGTTGGGCTAAAGTGCAAAAATCTTTTTGGTACGTAAAATCTAGCTTAACAGCGGCTGAAGCGAGAGATAAATTAAACAGTGTAATAGATTCAAATGACTCTTTGATAGTTATAGATTGTACAAATAACGACGCTGCATGGTTTGGTCTTAATGAAGAAGTAGCAAACCATTTAAAATATAAATGGCTAGATTAATTATTTGCAAAACCCACAAAAGGGACTAACTTTGAAAGTGCCGAAAGGCAATTTTTAACGTTTTCGTTCTAACCCACACATGTTGTGGGTTTTTTTATGGCTAAAACAAAGTTAGGGCTAAAGCCCAATCAATTCTAATTGTTGTTCTCGAGGTAAGTTTTTAATAAGCGCTGCGGCTAGTTGCGCAGTGGTTTTACACGGAGGATTTAAGAAGTGATCAAACGATTGAGTAATACGAAATGTGGCCCCGCATTCTTTAGTATTAGTACACGAGCAATATAAATTAACAACATGGGCGCTTTGCTTTTCGCGTGATGTAATCGTTGCTTTAGCTTCGCAATTTGGACAAGTAACCCGCGCCATAATAACCACCAATAGTTAATAAAATACACTGTCATTATATACAGTGGTCGGGTGCGTTACAAATAACCATTTAACTATTGGCTGAGAATCAAAAAGCTAAAAAATTCACTCCTCCTCGCCTTCCGCTTTCGTGCAAAAAATGCGTTTAATTGACAACCCCAGTGACAAGCCATTTTTAGCTAGCCCTTATAACTAAAGGATCTGAATGGAAGTTTAAAAGGATCGTAATGGCAAAAATGTGACAATGTTTGACAAAAAATGACAATTAAAAGATCAAATAGGTGGTGATTTACTTAATATTGAAATATCATTAATTTATTATCAGTTAAGTGATAAATAAATTATGAATTATTTATACAAAGGCTCTCAAAGCCAAGAGCGGTTAAATGCACTATTGTCGTTTGGTAAAAGCACCAGTGAAGATATAAAAGCAGCACTCAGTGATTACTTAGTTCGCGGTATAAGCAAGACCAATGCAGCAACACTTAATGGTGTGCCTGGGCCAAATTTTACAAGGGCACTTAAGCGTCTTGAAGTTGTTGCAGGTAAATTGGAAAACGCATTAGAAATTGAATGGTACTCAAAGAGGCAAGATATGAAATTAGAATTAATAAAAGAAAGAGTTGATGCTTTATTGGTTGAGTTAAATTCGTTACTAACTAGCCTTGATTATTCAAACGATGACCTAGAAAACCACACACTTAGAATAGCTAATAGGCTTGAGCTAGAGGTAGAGCACATAGGCACAAGCAAGCGTAGTACTGAAAATGAACATTGTTATCTTGCTGCCATTTATGATGATGTGCTAAACCCAATAACGGATAATAAATACGAGGTTACACAAAGAATAGATAACAGTATTTTTAATTTAGAAGAATGGCAAAGCAAACTAAGTGGTTTGTAACACCAAAGCGCTAGCTCCTAACTAGCGCTTTTTTTATTGACGTTCTTACTTCCCCAAAATGCTCTAAACAATCGCATTAATCCAAGCGTTGAAACGGCAATACCTACAATCACAAATTCAAAGTACCAAGGCGCACCCTCATAGCCCATTGCTTGCCAGCCCTTATACATGTACGGCTGCATTGCCGGTATAAAGTGGCAAACAAACAAGCCCAAAAAGAATAGGATGATCACTTCATCCATAATGGTTTTGTCGCGGTTCTTTAAAACCAGTAAGTCATAATCAGCGTCGTTTTGCTCGGCTTGCATACAGCGTTTTGCTTTGGCATTAAACTGCGCAATTTTAAAGTTGTTTTCAGCGCGTGCAACATCGGCAGCCATTTCGGCCGCTATCCGTTTACGCTCAACATAGCCACCGGTCAAATCGGCTATTGGGTCTGTGATAAAAGAAACTAACGTTTTTAGCCAGCCCATTATTTGCCACCTCTAATTAATTTAATAAAGCCCTTTGGGTCTTTGCTAAACGTTTCAATAAATTTATTGATCCCCTCCAAAATGTGCGGGGCCGCGTAGGCGGTTACCCCAATTACACCCGTTTTTAAACTTTCATCAAACTGCCGCCACTCGCAAAACATAGCCGCAAGGTAAGCTGCAAATATCGCAATGAGTACACTCATAAAATAATGAAAAAACGTAAACACCTTACGGCTTAAATACATTTGTATAGCCGCCGCTAAAAAGCTCAACATAAGCAACTGCCCCCACTGTTTTATAAATTCAACTATATCTATCCAGCTCATGCGTCTTCCTTGGGTGTTGGGTTAAGGTCTGAATATTCAGGCTCTTTAAATTCAATATGCTGCGCGGCAGGCAAATAATTATTAATACCTAAAACATCTTGCTGCAGTGGCACCACTTCGTTGTTGTAATAGGCGCGGGTAATTTTATCTAAATCACCAAAGCCAGCACTATCACCAGACGACTGGCCGCTTAGCGCTTCTTGCGCGCGGTGCATACTTAGCATATCGTTAAGCGTAATTTTTTTAATCCGCTCAAATTCATCTTTAGTTGATATATCGCCAACCGGTGTAATGTTTATCGCCTTTTCGGCATCAGCTTTATTACTGCGGAAGTTAAAAAACAAACTTCTAAAATTGCCCACGCCTTTGCTATCGCGTATAGCATCTTTTAATGCCGTTTCATCTTCAGCGCTTAAATTAGGATCAGCCATTGAAAATATAAAACCCATGTGCGCACCGTTTTTGTAATACCGGCGGCGAAACAAAGTCGCATCTTCATTTAATAATGCCGACTGAATACCGCCATAATATTGCGGTATACCGTAAATACCTTGGCCGGGATCGTACTCTTTTACGTGTATAATTTCGCCCGCATTAAAATAAATAGGCTCATGGCTGCGGTTACTTAATTGCACATACACACCGCGCGTACTCGTATAGCGCATAGTCAGTGCAGGTAGGTGTCGCAGTTTAATAATTTGCCCAAACGAATTTTTAATAATTTGCAAATAAGCGTTGCCACTCCACAGCAAATCAAAGCCAAATTTGCTTAAAGCTTGATGGCTTAAAAGCGCGTTCGGCTTATACCATTTTAAAATCATATTGCGCTTAAAATATAAAATGGGTCCGTGCTGGGCATTAACGCGCAGCAGTTTAATTAAACCCTGCAAACTAATGGGCGGCGCATAAATACCATTGCTATCACTAAACACACCAACATAATCAGTTAGCCGGTTGTCTAAACATGGCTCTGGGTCGCCAAAACTAAACGCATCAGTTACCGCAGTGCGTTGGTTGTAATTAGGCGCTTGCCCGTTGCTTACTTGTAATCGTGGTTTCATTAAGCTGCAATTCCTACAGATGTTTGGCGGCTGTGGGCATTACCGTCCAGTGGTTCAAATAACAAGGCGTGCATAATTGCCCACGCAATATCGGCATGGCCCGTAGTAGCGGTGCGGTTAGTGGCATACGTAATTTGGTCGCCAACTACTTTGCGGCGAATATTAATAAACGAGCTAGCAATGTTTACCGCGTCCTGGTCAAACTCAAGGCGGCGGTTTTGAATAACGTTAATCGCCTTAATAACCATGCGGTTTTTAATAATAGGGTTGTAATGTATTGGCTCGGCATTAGGGTAAAACTTAGTAATAAGCTCCCACACACCGTAACCAATACCGGTGGTATCAACGCCAATGTGCACAACATTGTATTTTTCGGTAAGTAGTTTTATTTCGCTGGCCATAGCTTCAAAATCATTACCGCTCAAATCAATTGCTTCAAGCAGCAAAAACTTTTCACCAGGCTTTATCGGCGCACTTAAAATAGCCACGCTCGCCTTATCGCCAAATCGCGCAGGGTCAAAACCAATAACGACCGGCTTTAACCCGTAAGGGCGTTCGTAATCTAAATCAAAGTCAGGCCACTTGGTAGAGTCGCCCACGCAGTTCATAAGCTGCTTAAGGTTAAACGCACTGTGCGCATCATCAATAAATTTGCACATAAACAAGTTGTTAAACTCATCTACACTGTACTCGTTTTCAAGCACGCCAATATCAATGCGGTCAAATCCACTGGTAACAACATCGTACACAGTAAGCATTTGTCGCCAAATGCCATCTTCGCAAAGCCTGCCATTTTTTAAACTTTTATGGCTAACATCAATCGCAAACTCAGGATCATTACACGCCTTAGTTTTGCGGTACCACTTACCATTCCAATGTTCATACGCTTCATGGCTCGTAACACTCGGCGTACTAAAATAAGTAATGCGCAAATGCTTATGCGTTGCCATAGCCTGCGCCAACCCGCGCAAGCTCTTATATTTAGGGATCCAAAAAACTTCATCTATATATAAGTCGCCGCTTTCCGATTGTGCAGTGCGCGCATTAGTGCTTTTAAAAATAAGCTTAACTGTTTTGCCGCCAGCCAAATTTAGCACCATTGGTGAACCGGTTAGCTCAACATTAAAATGTTCACGCACCAGCGCCACAATATTAGCTTTAAATACCTCAGCCTGATCACGACTCGCCGATATAAATATTTTATTGCGACCATTAATAACCGCATCGTAAAAGGCTTCAAACGCAAAGTAAAAAGTAGCCCCAATTTGACGGGGCTTTAAAATAAAGCGGGCGCGGTGATCTTGGTTTTCAAACCAATGTTTTTGGTGGGGATAAAGCAGTTTATCTTTAAGCTCGTCAAGCATTTCAAGCGTAATGCCAGAGCAATCATTTTTCTTTTTCTTCTTCGACTTTTTGCCGCTACCGGCATTATTACTAGTGGCCGCATCGTCATTGTTAGCACGTTGCTTAGGAGCAGGCGCAAGTTTGCTTTTATTAAGCGCACACAGCTGGCGCGTGCAAAAGTCTAGCTCTTTATATTCAGCATCGGTTTTATTGTCTTTATCGGCTAACAAATTAATGCGGCGACTAAACGCCATTTCGGCATTATACGTTGGGCACATGTCCGCCCAGTTCTCAGACTCAGACCAACGCCTAATGCTGCGCGCACTTGGCATGCCTGCTAAATCAGCTATTTCCTCGTAGGTATAGCCATCAACAACATACAAATCCTGTGCTTTTTTGCGTATGTCTGGTCCGTAGTTAGCCTTCATATTGCGCCACATTAATTAATCCATGGCGGCAGTGTATTAGTAATAAAGGGCGTAATCTGTTTGTTAAAAACCTATCCATTCCTAAAAGTTAAATATAGGAATTTCAAAAAGTTAAACCGTTGGAAAGGGTTAAAAGGAGGGTGCAAACTGCAGTTACTTTAAAGCATAAAGCTTAATTAAAAAACATTTAAAAGGTTTGTTTATATGCCAGGTCAACTACGCACAAAACCATTATCAATTGCCGCTGTTGGCATGACTGTCGACGGCCGCGAAATAACCGAGCAAGACGTAGCCGACATAGTAGAAACCTACAACCCCCGCAAATATGGCGCACGCATAAACCTCGATCACGAATTTAACTGGTCAGGCTGGGCTGCTAAAAACCTACACAACGTAGACATACCAGGCATGCTCGGCGACGTAGTAAGCGTAGAAGCATACGAAAACGAAGAGGGCATATTGTGCCTATACGCCGTACTGGCGCCCAATCAAGGGTTTGTAGCATTAAACAAAGCCGACCAAGCCGTATATTTTAGCATCGAAATAAGCCGCGACTTCATGGGCACTGGCAAAACCTACCTAACCGGACTAGCAGTTACCGACTACCCAGCAAGCTGCTACACCGACCGTATTCATTTCAGTAGTAAGAGCAAAGCAGATGACACGGAAGTCTCTTTATTAACCGTTGACTTAGGGTCATGTGAGCCTATCGACACACCTAAAAAACCCTTTTTCAAACGACTATTCACTAAGGAAGAACCCGACATGAACGAAACACAATTAGCCAATGCATTAAAAGATGCACTCGGCGCACCGCTTGAAGAGTTTGGCAAAAAGCTAGACAGCCTAACCACAAAGCTTGATTCATTCTCAACCACTAAAGTGGAAGGCGAAGAAGAAACCGCCCCGCTAGCCGAAGAGTCAGCCGAGCTAACAAAGCTTAAAGAAGAGCTATCAAGCACAAAAACAGCGCTTGAAGAGCTTAGCGACAAGTTTGCCAAAGCATTAAAAACACCTGCGGGTGACACAACCAACGCCGACGAAGAACACGAAGGCGACGAAGGCAAATACAGCAACTGCTTTTAATTGCCGCACCCTAACTTAACTTAGCAAAACGCAGGAACGAAAATGAAAACCAGAACAAAACAATTATTTGTCGCAGTACTAGCAGGCATGGCCAGCAACTACGGCGTAGCATCAATGAACGAGCAGTTCAACGTAGAGCCAACAACTGAGCAGCGCTTATACGACGCAACTTACGACTCAGTAGAATTTCTACAATTAATCAACACCGCACTAGTAGACGACATCGTAGGCCAATCGGTAATGATGAGCGTAGACGGTGGCGTAACAGGGCGTGCCGGTGTAGAAACCGACGACGACAAAGAGCGTCAAACGCGCGACGTTGCAGGCTTAGCAAAACGTGAATACCGTTGCTACCCGGTAGAATGCGACATTCATTTATCATGGGCAAAAATGGATCAGTGGTCAAAATTCCCCGACTTCCATCAGCGCTACCGCAACCACGTGCGCCAAGCAATTGCACTCGACATTATTAAAATCGGCTTTCACGGCACGTCAGCCGCCGACTCAACGAACATTACAACTAACACAATGCTGCAAGACGTAAACATTGGCTGGCTGCAACTCATTCGCCGCGACGCACCAGAGCGCGCAGTTAGCGAAGGCGCAACCGTTGGTGAAATTCGTATCGGCGCAGGTGGCGATTACGAAAACCTAGACCAAGCCGTGTTCGACGCACTGCAAGCAATACCAGAGCACAAGCGCGTAAACATGGTTGCCATCATTGGCGACGAACTACTAGCAAACGACCAAAACAAGTTGTATGCAAAGCAGTCGCACACGCCAAGCGAAAAAACCAAAATCGAACTTGAGCAAATCATTAAAACCTATGGCGGCCTAGCCAGTTATAAAATTCCGTTCTTTCCATCGCGCGGTATTTTAGTAACAAGTTTCGACAACCTAAGCCACTACGTGCAAGCCGGCTCAACCCGCACCCACGTAGAAGACAACCCAAAAAAGAAACGTGTAGAAGATTACCTATCGCGTAACGACTGTTACTACATCGAAGACCTAGAAAAAATAGCCTACTTCGAATCAGCCAATGTAAAACTGCCAAACAAAGCAGGCACCAGTTGGGAATAGTTTTTTAGCAGCGCCAAGCCGCCCTTTTATCCCAAGTTTCGGGCGGCTTTTTTTAACAATTAGCGAGTATTTTTAAATGAGCCTTTTCAAAAAATCATTAGCCCAAGCTAAAGCAGTACCAACAAGCACTGAAAATAAAGCGCCAACGGCAGTGGCTAACGCCACTCAAGCCAATGCGCCAGCAACCGTAAACGAGCAAACCGAGTACCAGCTTTATGCAGCAGCCATTGAATCTGACTTGGCTCAATTAAAAACATTTGCCGACATTAGCGACAAAGCAACATACAAATCAGAAGCGCTAGAGCGCCAAGACTACCTAGCATACATAAACCAATACCGCCTAAGCGGCCAAAACCACCACAACAAGGTGCTGGCATGGGTGTTTATTTGGCTCGTTGATTTAAAGCGTTGGGATGCAGTAATGGACTTATTGCCATTAATGATCGAGCAAAAACAACCACTGCCAACCGTGTTTAATACCAAGCATTGGGCAGCGTTCGTTATCGACCAGCTCTACGACGACGCAAATTACTACCTTGCCGAATCATACCAGCAAGGCCTGTACGACATTGGTTTTATCCTGCGCCGCTTAATTTACGTAGTTAAAAACCAAGACTGGGCAGGGCTAGAAGTAGTAGGCGGCAAGCTTTACGCAATAGCTGCAAAAGTAAATAAAGCACAGATCAACTTAGGTAATGCACTTTACTTTGCAGAAATGGCCCAATCAATTAACGACAAAGCAGGCGTTAAAACGTTGCTAAAAGAATTGCAAAAAATGATTAAACCAGCGGAGCCAGAGCAGCAAACCGCTAACTAGCTCCAGCGCCAGCGGGCAACTTAGCACAGTGCGAGTATTAATTATGTCGTCAATGTGACTAAGTGGCGCCCGCACCCAATTTAATGTGTGTATTTTACAGGTGCAATATGAACTTAAGCGGCATGCCACAGGCTGATTTACAAAGTGTCAATGTAACAGTTGAAGGCAATGGCTATTACCCGGCATTAAGCACGGCTTATTTTATAGAGCATTACGCCGTTGCCCAAGAATACGCAAGCAAAAGTGATTTGCTAGTTGAAAAACTTAAACGTGCACAGGGCGAAATTAACCAAGAACTAGCAAGCGCAGTTCTCACCAATGGTGAGTCACTAAATGCACAGCAAGTAATTTTTTATAACGATGCGGTTTACAGTAAAGCCAAAGCAAATTTACTGGTATCAAAGATGGGGAGTACGCACCGCGACAGCGCCACAGCACAAAGCCAAGCGGCAATAGACAATCATGAGCATTGGTTAAGAGAAAGTATAAACGCCATGCGATTACTGCAATCGCTTAGCCCTAACTTATCGGTAGAACTGTTATGAGCAAAAGCAAAATAGCAACGCTTAAGCAGCATTTAGCAACCGCAGAATACCAAGGCCGCAACCTAGCGCTAAGTACTCAGTTCGACAGCTGGATAGAAGGCGGGCGCATAGAGCCAAGCAGCAAAACTATTAACGGCAACGGCCTATTGGCCGCACGCTTTTATTACTCAGGGGTTATTAGCATCAACCCATGCGCAGCACCGGCCGCACTTATTTGTGCCTTTGCATCGTTTTGGTTGCAAAACAACGGAGGCAGATACGACAGCACCGACATTGAATTTAGTGCCGACGTTAACGACGACAACAGCAACGAAGTAGAGCTAACAATAAATCAGCTTTGCGAAGACATAGAGCTAATACAAGCGCCAAACGGCCCGTTTGAATTTAACAGCAAACGTTACGACTTTGGCGAGCAAAGCCTATGGATAGCAGAAGCGTTCACACTTGATGGTCAAGTAAGCGGTGCTTAATCTCAAGTTTGACGAAGGCCGCAGCCAAGAGCAGTTAGCGTTTTTGCAGCTTAAGCCACAAAAGCGCCGCAACATATTGCGCAGTGCAATACGTGCAGCAAACAAAAGCAGTAAAGAGCGGATCACCAGGCAAAATGATTTAGCCGGAAAAACTTGGCAAGGCCGCGCTAACGGCAAAAAAAAGAAAATGCTAACCAAGCTAAAGCGCAACATGAAAGTGCGCTACGGAGCAAATAGCGCAAGCGTATATTTTAAAGGTGGCAACAGCGGAAAAATAGCCCGCGCCCACCAAGAGGGCATAAGCCTAGATGCAGGCAAGCCCAAAAGCAGTGCCGCCCAAAATAAAGAAGGCCCAGCCACGCGCAACTTAGCCAGGGCATTAATAAGCGAGGGTTACAAAATACCGCGCGGCAAAGGCAAGGACAGCAAGCGGCCAAGCATTAAATGGATAACAACAAACTTAAGTATTAACCAAGCAGGGTTTTTACTGCGCGAACTAAAGGGCAGCTCAGGTAAGAGCAGTTGGAAAATTGATTTACCGGCCCGCTCCTTTTTGGGGCAAACATTAGCCGAGCAAAAAGAGCAAATGAATTTTATTTTAAACAAAGCTATGCAAGTGGCGTAGCGCAAAGCAAAAGGAACGACCATGGCACAAGGTAAAGTATCCGTTGCCGCCATTCAAACAGGCAGTGGCGCTACAAAACAGGTAGAACGCACCGTATTGTTTATAGGCCAAGCGCCCGAAAACAACGGCAAAATTCTACCCATTAATGCACAAAGCGACTTTGATGCTGAGTTTGGCGCAGCCGACTCACCATTAAAAACCCAAGTTAAAGCATGGCAGCGCAACGGCGACGACCTAGTAAGTGGTTATGCAATAGCGCACGCAATCGACGCCGACGTAATGGCGCTTATTGACGAAGCAATGGATCAAGACATCAGTCCAGAAATTATTGTTATTTGCACACCCGTAACAGGTAAGGCCGAAGTAGAAAGCTATCAAGCTAAAGCCCTTGAAATCCTAGCAAGTCTTGCTCGCCGCGTGCGCTTTTTAATAGCAGCGCCAGGGCTAACCGAATTACAAAACTGGTCAGACTTAGTAACCGCATTACAGCCAATAACCGACGGCGTAGTAGCAACGCAAGCGGCTGTTATCCCTTTGTTATTTGGTGACGAGCTAGGCGCAGTTACTGGGCGTTTATGTAAAAGCTCGGTCACTATTGCCGACAGCCCAATGCGCGTACTTACGGGGGCAATGTCGCTAATGTCGCACCCAGTAGATGCAGCAGGTAAACCGCTAACCAACTCAACCACAGCTGCGCTCGACGCACTGCGCTTTAGTTGCACACAGTTTTATCCTGATTTCGACGGCGTTTATTTTGGTGACGTAAACATGCTAGATGCAGAAGGCGGCGACTTTCAGCAAATCGAAACAGGCCGCATTGTCGATAAGGCAGCACGCGACGTACGCATTATTGCTATTCAAAATATTAAAAACCGCCGCTTAAATAACAGCGCCAGTGGCATTGAATTTGGCAAGCGCATTATGGGCAAGCCGCTACGCGAAATGGCGCGCTCAATTAACATTGGTGCCGACAAGTTCCCGGGCTTAATCGATACACCAAAAGACGACAGCATCAGCTTAACATTTATGAACGCAACTACATTGCAGGTAGTGCTGAAGGTTAAGCCAATCGGTTCACCCAACACCATTATTGTTGGCATCATGTTAGATAGCGCAGAGTAGGAGCGAACATGCAAAAAGTACTAGGCGGTAAAGACTTCGACATCTTCATTGGCAACTCAATGGTGCACGTAATCGAAGCAACCGTAAAAATCACCGACGGCCGCACCGTTAAAAAAGTGCGTGGCGTACCAAAAGGCTTTATCGATGGCGACGTAGAAGGCGAAGTAACGCTAAAGCTCGATCACGAAAATTGGCTAATTGTTCAAGCGCAAGCGGCAAAAGCGGGGAGCTGGAAAGGCATCGAGCCGTTCGACGTGGCATTTAACGCAGAAGTAGCAGCAGGCAAAAAGAACATTGAAGCGTTTGGCTGTCTACCGCAACTAGATGAAATTCTAAACATTAAAGCCGACGGCGGCGAAGAAGACACAACATCAATTAAGTGTCCGATCACCAGCCCCGACTTTGTAAAAATTAACGGCGTGCCGTACCTAACATCTGACGAAGTGAGAGACTTGTAATGACTAAAGCCATTCGCAAACTAACTGCCGCAACACTGATTGACACTTTAAAGGCCTGCGGCTACCGCGTGTTTGAAGGCGAATTAAACCTAAATATCATAGGTATTCGCCACAACAACACGCGCGCCAATACCTTTAACGATGTTATTTGCGTGCTGTATCAGCAAAGTGGCGAATGGCAATTAAAGCAGTACAAAGCTACAACAGACGCAGGAACGTACTGGCGAACCAACCCAATGAATGTAAGTGGCACCGCAGTGCTAATTGCAGGGCAGCATAAAAGCGTATGGAAATTGGGTTATCACCAGGGCAAATATCGCGCCCTAGTGCAGCACAAACCTGTTGTTGTTCTACGCGACAACGACAAAAACACCGAGTTAGACACGGAAGTCACACCACACGCCGAGCTACAGCAAGGTTACTTTGGTATTAACTGCCACCGCGCAAGCAGCAAAACCACATCAACCCAGGTTGATAAATGGTCTGCAGGTTGCCAAGTGCTAGCCAACTCAAACGACTTTAACGAGCTTATTGCTTTGTGTGACCAATCAGCAGCCAAGTACGGCCCTTATTTTAGTTACACCCTGCTAGACCAAGCAGACATTGCAAAACCAACAGAGAGTAAATAATCATGGCGTTCGAGAGAAAAATCACATTAGAAACACCGGTAGGCGAAATTACATTTAACGTAAACGCTGCCGACTACAACAAATACATCAACTCTACGCAGCCAAACAACAAAGTGCAGCCGGCAACTAACTTTGTATTAAACACCGTAGTGCAAGAAGACGCTAAAAAGTTAAAAGAGCTAGTGCAACAGCCAGGCGCGGCATTATTTTTAGTGGGTGCAATTGTTGAAGACTACCAACCGGAGTTTAATTTCACCGTAAAAAAATCGAAGACCGAGCCAAGCAAATAGGCAAGTCTCGGTTAGATCAGCTACAGGCATACCACGCCAAGTATTTTGGCGCGGTTACCGCCACCCAAGAGAGCCTAGCGCAAGCGCTATACCTCGAAACGCAGCAGCAAGAAAACTTTGTAGTTGCTGTAAATAACGGCATATGCCAAGCACTAAGCGAGTAATGTAATGGCCACGCTCAGCAAGTTAGACAAGCTTAATTATTCAATCGGCATCATCGACAAGGTGACGGGTCCGGTTAATAAAGTCATGGCTAAAATTAATCAGCTGAGCCAGCAAACAGCCGCCGCGCAAGATCAAATGATGCGCGGCGCAGCCACGGCCGTTGGTGGTGGTTACGCACTAGCTAAATCACTAGCTCCCGCAATTGATCACGTTGCCGCCTTGGGCGAAGTGCAATCATTGGGCGTTGCCGACGACGCATTGAAAAAACTAACTAAAACATCATACGAATTTGGCTTTCAATTTGGTGGCAACTCTGCCGAGTTTGTGCGCAGTGCATACGATATTCAATCAGCCATTGCCGGACTAACGGGCGATGAGCTATCAGAATTTACTAAAACATCAAACATACTAGCGGTAGCGACCAAAGCCGACGCGGCCACCATTACCAGCTACATGGGCACCATGTATGGCATATTCGAAAAAACAGCTAACAAAATGGGCAAGTCTAATTGGGTAAACCAAATAGCAGGCCAAACCGCCACCGCAGTGCAACTTTACAAAACCACCGGTGCAGAAATGCAAGCGGCGTTTTCAAACCTTGGCGCAACTGCAACAAATATTGGCCTAAGCTCAGCCCAACAATTTGCCCTAGTGGGCGAGTTACAGCTAGTTGCTAAGTCGGGTTCGGTTGCGGGCACGCAAGCCGCATCGTTATTGCAAGGCATTGGCAAGGCGCAGCAGTCGTTAGGCATTCAATTAACCGACGACAACGGCGACATGCTTGCAATAGACGTAGTGCTAGGGCGTATTAATAACCGCCTTTCATCGCTGGGTTCTGTTGCGCGTGGCGATGTGCTAACGCAAATATTTGGCAAGCAGGGCGCAAAAGCAGTCGACGTACTAAGCACCAAAGTAGACAAATTAAAAGACGGCATTGCTGTTTTCGAAGGCGTGCAAGACAACTCCAAAGCGGCAGAAATGGCAAACATCATTGCAAGCCCATGGGATAGAATGGGCGGTTCATTTAATGCCGCAGCCACAGCAATGGGTAACCGCTTGTTGCCAGTGGTAGAGCCATTTGTAGAAGTGCTTGCGTCAATGTTTGCGGGCATCGTTTCTCTAACCGAAGAGTTTCCATTTTTATCAAGCGTGATCGCAACCGCAGTAGTGGGCGTAGTTGCGCTAATGACCGCCTTCGGTATAGCCACCTTTGCCATGGGGCTATATAACTTTGCAACAGGCATTGGCATAACGCTAACCAATGCACAGCTAATAGTAACTAAGCTATGGCAGGGTGCATTAATCGCACTGCGTGTTGCAGGGTTCTTATCGCTTATAGCTACCATGGGTGCGGCCGCTATTGCCATGGGTACATTTAAAGCGGTTATGCTTGCAGGCCAAGCGGCCACCTGGCTATTTAACGCAGCGCTTTGGGCAAACCCATTAACATGGATTGTCATAGCAGCTGTTGCATTAATCGCCGCTGTCGCCGCACTTATCTATTATTTTGACGACATAACCGCCGCATTTAACGAGTGGGCGCAAAGTTCAACCGTGTTTAAATACCTTAAAGTTGCGTTCGACCTGCTAACGTTACCACTGCAATTAGTGTGGCGGTTAATAAAAACAATAGCCGCAGGCATAGTCGACTTTTTTGCACCCGCATTTTCAGCAATTGGCAGTGTGGTTATGGGCATGGTTAACGCCATAGGATCAGCGTTTTCATATGTGGGTAATTTACTGTCCAGCTTTGGCGGCGCAATCACCGGATTTTTCTCAGGCATGGGGAGTTCTGTATCAGGGTTTTTCACCGGCATTTGGCAAAGCGCAGTCGACATAATTGAATCGCTAATAAATTATTTAACCGAAACGTTCGGCTTTTTGGGCGACTTTTTCGGCGGCATAGCCAGCGGCATCAGTGGAATATTTGACGGCGTAAGTAGCTTTATTTCAGCCATTGCCGACAACGGCGTATTAAACTCGGTTATCTCGTTTTTCTCAGACGACGAGCCAGCAAAAGTATCAAACAAAGTTGAGCAGGTAACCCAAGCAGTTCAGCCGCAAACAATGGTTATGCAAAGTGCCGACCAGGCTTACAGCCGCGACTACGGCCAAAGCGTTATCAGCAAAGCAAACGCACCTGCACCGCAAGCAAGCTCGCAATACATAGCGCCAAATAGTCCTATAAATTATGCAGCGCCTAGAGTAACAGCAATTGTTGAAACCGAAGAGCCGCGCACGCAGGCATTAGCAGGCCCAGCAGCAAACGACCCTGTTTATTCAGCGCAACCAAAAGTAATGGCCGAGCGTGAAGCCGCAAACGATGCATTTAAATTTACTAGCCAGCGCTTACCTGCAGTGCCAACCGACACCACCGCACCGTTAAATTTACAGGCGCAAGCCGGCAGCCAGGCATTAATAAATAATGCATTCCCAAGCGAGCAAAACAACGCAGTAAATAACAGCGCAGTAACTAACAGTGCAGTGATCGGCAATACTGCAAGCAGCGCAGTAACTAGCAGCGCAGTGAGCGCCACGCAAAACAATGCGGCAACGGCAATCAACAACGCAACTAACGCTACGCAAAACAGCTTAGCGCCAGCGGCCATAGCTGCCCAACCAAAAGTAATGACCGAGCGTGAAGCCGCAAACGATGCATTTAAATTTACTAGCCAGCGCTTGCCTGCAGTGCCAACCGACAGCACCGCACAGTTAAATTTACAGGCGCAAGCTCGCAGCCAGGCATTAATAAACAATGCATTCCCAAGCGAGCAAAACAAAGCAGTTACGGTTGCAAATAACAATATTACTAACTCGGCAAATTCGCCTGTTTATAGCCCTAAGCAAGCACAGCTAGTAAGCGTTAACCAAGGTGCAGCACCAGAGCCAGCATTGCCCAGCGTAAAAACAGATCAGGTAATTACTAACACAGCCAGCAACAGCGCCGAAAAATCACAGCAAATTAGCGCAGAACAACAGGCCACTGCATATAAGCCTAAGCTGCAAAAGTCGGCTTACCTGCAAAGCCTAACTAACAACAGCAACAGTACAAACAACAACAGCAATAGCAGCGACAGCAGCAAGCATATAAGCATTGAGAACGTGAACTTTAAATCTGACGACTTAGCGCAAAGCTTTGAACAAATGATGGAGTTAGCCGGCTAATGGAATTTGATATAGCGCTGCATATAGATTTAGAAATACAAGATAACGACTTTGTACTAAACGACTCGTTAAGCCCAAGCACATTAAAAAAGGCTGATGTTATCGCGCAGGATATTAAGCACCGAATTTTAGAAAGCGGCCTATTAACTAAGCTGGTTGGCCTGCGTAATAAAAACGGTATAGCACCCATTTTAACTGAGCTTGAATTACTCACAGAGCAAGACAATCGCATTAAGCCAGGCACTATAAAAGTGTATCGCAATGACGACGGTACATTAAGCATCACCGCGCAAACGCGCCAATACGGAGGCCTACAAAGTGGACTTTAAAACCCTAATGCAAAACGCTGGCTTGCCAATGGACGAGCAAACGGCACAAGCGCAGTGGCAAACACAACTAAAAGAACAAAACATACAAGTTGCCAACAACTCACCGTTTGGCCCGTTCTGGCGAACCGTTGAAGCGTTGATCACAAAGCCCGTTGTACGACTCTTTAATTGGATAGCCCAGCAATTAATGCCCGACTTATTTATTATGACCGCCAGCCGCACTGCATTGATTGAACGCCACGGCCCCGCGCGTAATGTATTTATTCAAGCAGGCGTAAAAGCACAAGGCATACTCACGTTCACCCGTATCAATATTGAAGGTGAAAGCGCTATTGTTGCTGGTACGCAGGTCATTACTGATGTACTCGGCGATAAAACGTACACGCTCACATTGTTGCAAGATGTTTATTTCAGCGACGGCCAAAGCACTGCATATGCACTGGCCGAGGCGCAAAACACCGGTGCCGCATTTAACTTACCCGCCCATGCTTACCGCTACTTTACAGAACAGCAAGGCGGGATCACCGTAACCAACAATGAGGATTGGTTAATTAAGGCAGGTTCCGATGATGAAAGCACCGAGCATTACCGCCTGCGTATTCGCAATGTATTCGGTACCGCTGCGCGCTGGCATATTAACGCCGTGTACAAACAAATTATTGCCAGCTTTGCCGTACCAATCGACAACATAGAAATAGAAACAAACGCCCCCCGCGGTCCAGGTACTGCCAATGCCTATATTTATTTAGACGTAGGTACCGTGCCAACTGCGCTATTGAGCGCGATTAACCAGCACATTCGCACCGCAGGCCATCATGGTTTAGGTGACGACGTTATGGTTTACGTCATGGCAACCACGGGCTTTGATATTACCGCAACGTATAAATTGCACCCACAAAGCAGCAGTATTCAGAGCGATTTAACCACGTTTATACAAGCCGCTTTTCGTCAAAATGCAGCGTATGCACCTACACGCGTAGCGCATCAAACAGTATTCAGCATTAGCCAATTAATAGCAGAATGCCACGAGCAATTTAGCGAGCTTAAATCAATTAAATTTGATATTGACGACATAACCGCCGCGAACTGGCTGCCGGTACTTACATCATTAACCGTTAATGAGGTGGCAAATGGCCAATGAAATCGCCACTTGGTTAAATAAAGGCTACGCCGAAAAACTGGTAAAAGCAGCAACTGGCTATTGGGATCAATCACGCGACTACGTTATGTGGGCTGTTAACCAAAAAGATGAATCTAAAAACGAAGAGCCAGTTTTAGGTTTTTTGGCGTGGGAGCGCCTAACTACTCGTTTAGATGACGAGCCGATAGAGCTCTATCGTAAGCGCGTGCAGCATGCACTGGTAAATACCATTGATGCCGGCGAAATTGCCTCAGTTAAAAGTATTTTTGACCGCTTAGGGCTGGAGGTGCTTAACGTGCGCGAAAGGCTCGACGGACGTGACTGGGACATTATTGCTATTGACATGACCGATTCAACACTCGCAGGCAATACTGATTTACTACCAGAGCTCATACAGCTTTATGGCCGCACTTGTCGCCGTTATGAATTAACCGTGCATAACAAAGCGGATGTATCGCTAAGCGTGGGGTTAACGCACGTGCAATGGGATAGCTGCCACATTGATCACTCACTGCATTTGGCCGCACAAAATAAAGCCGCGCAGCAATACAGCCATGGTTTTACTAACCTGCAAAACGAAAGTAGTCACGCGCCGCTGCATGCAATTACGCACAACGTAAAACACACACTGCCCACTGAGTTGTTATATCAATTTTTAGGGTTTGATAACGTAGTGAGCAACACCGCACATCAAGCAATAACCACCGATGTACAGCATGTTATTGCGGCGCATCACCGCTATGGATTTTTAAGTAAAGAGGGCGGTATAAGCATCGCCAAGGAGACACTATGAGCGAAGCCATCACCGGCATTATGACCAACGCCGGAAGAGGTTACATAACCACCCGAGCACTTGAAAACAAAGGGCTTGATGTAAAAGAGTTGGTGTTTGCAAAAATACCAAACCTGAATGAGCAGGAAGAGCGCAATCCAAACGAGCCAATGCCTAGCGATTTGCAAATCGTACACCGCCGAAATATTGATGTGTCTGGCTATGTTGACGAAAACACCGTTGCATGGGCCGTGGTGCTAGAGCAAGAAATCGGCGACTTTGACTACAACTGGATAGGCCTAGTAACGCAAAACGGCACTTTATTAGCCGTTGACTACCTGCCGCTTCAGCGCAAACGCCAAGGTGTAAATAACGTACACAACCGATCGTTTGTTCTTAAGTTTGCAGCAGCGGCGGCGCTGGCTCGAATCACAATCCCTGCGCAATCATGGATGTTTGATTACAGTCCGCAAATAGATGCGCTAAACGCACTATCACTAACCACAGCAACCGCGCAGGTAAACAACATGTACCGCACGTTGCGTAACTATTTCTTAATGTCAGAATTTACAGTATTTACTAAGGAACTATGATGAGCATTGAACAAATCAACGAAATCGTAACTGCGGCAGACCGTGTGGTTACAGCGGTAGAAAATAAAGCAGCCGAGATAGACTCAAAAACAGCCGCGCTAGACAGCGACTACAACAGTAAAAAAGCAGCCCTTGATCAGCAAGTTGCCGAAAACTCGGCGCAACTGGCAATCGTTGCATCAGACGGCTACCGAAAAGCAATCGAAGATGCATCAGGTGGCCGTAATACGGTAGTAATTGACGAGCAAGGCAATCCAAATGTCATGGTGCGCATCCCGCGGTTTAACTACGAAGACATCAACCAAGCAATTCTAGACCGTTTGGGAGTTGACTTAATGCTTGGCACGGGTACTCCAACTATGTTCCAGCGCAATGGCGAGCAAATGGGTGAGGTGCTCATTGCAAAATATCTAGCATCATCAGGCTCTAATGGCGGCTGCAGTGTAATTGGTGGTGTACAGCCGCGTACATCGGTTAACTATGATGTAGCAAAAGCACTGTGTAGCAATAAAGGCGAAGGTTGGCATATGATGAGCATCCATGAGTGGGCGGCAATCGCACTTTGGTCATTAGCCAACGATACAGAACCACGAGGCAATACAAACTATGGTCAAAGTCATGATAATAAAATCGAAACAGCACATCGCAAAGACAGTGGTATGCCTGGTGACATTAGCAATGGTTCAATAACTGACACAGGCAGTGGACCAAATACATGGTCACATGATCATACAAAGTGGGGGGTACAGGATTTAGTGGGTAATGTATGGGAATGGCTAGATCAAATGAAGTTCAAAGACGGGCAGTTTATTTCTACTCTAGATAATAATCCAGATATTGTAGAAGAAAATTGGATTAAACATTTAGCGTTCTTAGATTCGCCAGTAGAAATTAATGAAGGGGTAGGAAATGCAGGCTCACCAGTTCTGAGTAACACAATTACTAACCGTAACGGCCCAGTTGGAAATGATGAATATGACCATCCATACCTAAGCAATCAACACTTTGCTGCAATTGAACAGTCGCCGAGCTATAGCAAAATAGAATTATTACGCAGATTACTCATCGAGTCAGAGTCAGTTATTACGGTTAAAGGCTATATGTACGGTCGAAATTATGGCACTCGATTCCCTAGACGAGGAGGGCATTGGATATCTAATGCAGGAAGTGGTTTAGGAGCGCTGGATTTGCGGGACACACGACAAGCATCAAATAGTGGCATTGGTTTTCGGCCCGCTTTCTTTGCGCAATAAAATAACTCGTATTGAATTATGAATCCAATCTATCGCCAGAGTTAACTAATAATTTAAAAGGTAAGAATATGTTTAAATACACCTATAAAGGCGTAAGCCACAGCAACATAAACGCCGAGTACATGAAAAACTTAGGTATGGACCAAGAACAAATCGACTCAGTATTAAATCTACAGCAATTTGAGCTGAGCCAAAATGTTGTAAAACGTCAGGCTGCATACAAAGCCGAGTCAGACCCATTATACATGGAAGCGCAGTTCGACGGCACGCCAGAGTCGCTAAAGGTATGGCAAGACAAAGTAGCCGAAATCAAAGCGCGCTACCCACTGCCTGAAAATGCATAACCTAGCGCTTTGTTATTATCAAACTGCCGTCCCTTGCTCAATGCAAGTGGGCGCGCAGTTGCTTGCGTCTGCCATTAAAGACGACTCGCGCACAGATAAGCCAGCAAGCTATGGCGGTTTATTGTTATCGGTGAGTGCAACCGATCCCGCAACACTGGCCAGTAAGTTGGAATCAATAAACAACTATTGCCCAATCCCTGAGTTTATCGCCTGCGACCAGTATGCCAATAGTCAAAGCACCTTAGAGCAAACCAAGCTAGATACCTATGACGGCCAAAGCATAGAGTGGCAAATAAACACCCTGCAAAATTTATTGCCTCTACGCGAGCAGCTAATAGCTGACGAACTCGCGGTGGTCGATGATAGCGGCAAGCAATTAATCACCACCATTGACGATGCACTAACCCAAACAGCGGAGCTAAAAACAGCCCGCGACGAGCGGCTAAATCAAGCGCAATTCACTGCTCAAAGTAGCGGGGTAGATGTGCAATTAATTACAGCTGGCACAGCAAAGCAGCTAGCCGACTCAGTGGCTAACAAAGGCAATGAGCATAACTATTGGGCAATGTGTTTGTTTGTTGGCGAACCAAGCGAGCTTAATAATATTAAAGAGGTGTTATGAGCATATCGTTAGATGGCTGGAATATCCCCGGGTATGAAACGCGGGTCAATGCTGGTATTAAATTAGCCGGTGGCGATATGTCAGGCATGGGAAGTTTTGCGCTCATTAGCGATCAAGGTGTTAAGCCTGGCATATTAACTGTGAGCACTAAAATACCGCTTAATGAAGAGGGGGCTTTAGCATTGCTTATTAGCAAAGCGAAAGCACTTGATGAAAACGGCGCCCGTATTATTTACACAATTAATAATGCATTGGCAGAGGCTTATAAAATACGTAAAGCTAAATTTGATGGCGAGGTAAAGGCTGTAGAACTTGAAGAAAAGCGCGCATGGCAAATCACCTTTAAACTTATTGAAGTGCAGTCCGTATCAGAGCGTGAGCAACAACAGCTAGATGGTACAGCAAACCAAAATGCACAGTCGCAAGCGGTCACTTCAAATAACGATGTACAAAGTAAATTTGCAGCGGTGGAGGGGCCATGAGTACTCGCCTATCTGATACGCTAACCATTGGGGGTAAACCAGTAACGAGCGTCGTTACTAAAAGTGTACAACTTGATATAGCCAGCACTGGTCGCGCAAAGTTTGAAATAGTGACAGAGCAAGTGCCAAGCGGATTAGTCGAGCTGCATTTAGGTTACACACTAGATAATATGGTCCCGTATTTTCTCGGCGTTATCGAATCAAAACACCAAGCAAACGGCCGTTGGTATTTAACTTGTCGTGAATTACTCGGCGCATTAAGTTTCACTGCCCCCCTTGCAGTTCGCCATGCAACAATCAAAGCGGTGCTTGATGAATTGGCAAAGCTCGGTGTTGAATTTGTGACACCTGAAAACGCCGGCTATTTAAATAAAACGATACCCGCGTTTTATCATAGCGGCACAGGTATTGAAGCGCTAAAGCAAATAGGCAAAGCATGGGGCATTAGTGATTTTATATTTCAACAACGCCCCGATGGCAAAATATTTGTCGGTAGTTGGCACGACTCCCGCTGGCCGCTTGCAGCAATAAACGATTTTCCAGAGCATACAATAACAGCCCAAAGCTCAACTACCGGTGAGTTGATCGCCATTCCAAAATTAAGACCAGGCATAAAGCTAAACGGGCGTCATATTACCGAAGTAACCTTAATTAATAACAGGATGCACATACGATGGTCAAACAAGCCATTAAACGCCTAATACAGCGCTACTTTCCAGAGTTAAACGAGCGTAAACACCTGCCGCAACTTGCACGTATCGAAAAAATATACGACCTACCAAGTGGCGCCGCAGCAATCAGTACCGCATTTAGGCCACTAAAATCGGCCGACGTACAGCTATTGAACCCGCTCACAAATGAGCCATTACTCGTGCCTGTATTTGAGCAAGTAACACTTGGCACAGGGCAAGCATCCGATCACGGTTTGTTGAACGAACCTATGCCAGGCATGCAGTGTTTAATACAGTACATCGATGGCCTAAACAGCCATCCCGTCATCACCAGTTTATTACCTTGGCAAAGTTTAGTGCCCGAGCACAAACGCACCGATGTTACGCTACAGCAAAACAGCCGCAGCAAAATACAAGGCCGCGACGGCAACTGGCACACCACAACTGATGGCGATATAACCCAAACTAGCGACAGCAAAACTGTGACAGCGCGCAAAAGTGAACAAAACTATCACCAACGCACCTGCAGCATAGACAGCCACGACATTACAAAAATAGATGGAAATCAAATCACCGAAGTCATGGGCGCATTAAAAACCGTGGTCGGCGAAAAAGCCTTAATAATTGCACTAGAAGGGTTATTGTTAGGCAGTAAAAAGCAGGTAGATATTGAAGCAACCGAAAACATGAACCTAACCACACTAAAAACCCTCCACGCTAAAGCCACAGAACTAGCAAAGGTCGAAGGAAAAACAGTTTGGTTGGGTGACAGTTCAGTAAACGTGGCTAAAGTACTTCTTGATTTAATAAGCCTGGTTAAAGACATAAACCAAAGTTTAGAAACTCACGGCCATAAAGATCAGGGAGCAGGGCCTCCAATAACAAAGGGCGAATTTACAGGCCACAAATCAACAGCAAGTGATTTGAAAAGTATATTAAAGCCAATTGTGGCTAATTAATTTTTGGTGCTGAATTTAAATTTTTCTTTAACTGTTTCATCATAGAGTGATGTGTATCCAAACTCTAGAGTCAATTTGGATGTTATTTCGCTCTCAATCTCGTTTTTACTTTGTTGGCTTGTTCTGTCATCAAACTGTAATTCCAATATGATTATTGTTTCGCCTTTAGCTATATAACTATTTTGTTTTTGTGTAGAGGTAATTGGTGGTTTTTTGTATGCACAATACGTCTGAAATTTTTCATTAATTATTTTTTCGAAGTCTTCGTATTCGATGAGTTCATCATCATAAAAAAACTTAAATTCATCTACTTTTGCTGGACCTAAACCTTTATTGGTTATTGAAAATGTAAAGGCTTCTACATGTAGGTTAAGATTACTGCATATTGCAGGTCTTACCGATAGCTCATTATGCCGTTTATTTGACTTTGATTGCTGCCAAGTAAAGTAGATCGCAACTATCGCTATAAGTGTTGAAATTAAGGGTAAAGCGAACTTTAGAATTAGATCCATAATCGTGCAATCTCATATTAGAGCGGAGAATAAGAGTTGTGTATATATATGTGTATAAAATATTTTAAATGTTATTTTTAGTTGTTCAAAAACAGGTGCTTAATTTCGTTATCTCATAGTCGTGCCAATAGATTGTTGCTTGATTTTGCTCTTGATATGCCATGCTGAAAACCCTGAGTAGTTAACTTAAAAGCGCCTAAATACACGCCAAGTTACTAAAATAATGAATTATTTAGATTATGGCATATGGGCGAGGGAGTTTATAGGTTTGGGTGATAAATGATGTGTTAGTACACTTTTTTAATTTTGAGGGCAAGGACTTACCTAATGCTTAATTAAGTAGTTCCAAAGTGGGCTTTATTGCTGCGAATAAAATTAACTGTTACATTTGTAATCATATTATACGAAAGGACTCTGTAAAAATGAAACTCAATCAAGTTTTATCAATTGTTAACCAAGTCGAAAAATCTAAATTCATTTCGTGTCTCGACCGCCTTTGTTCTGATGCTGCTAAGAATAATAAAAAACTAGCTAAAACAATAGACAATATTGACGGTCAAATTAAAAACGCATCTGGTAGCGAAATTACCCAATTATTCCATACGGTCAGAGATTTTTTTAAATGCTCTGTAAAAGATCAAATATTAATGAGTACAGCACAATTCAACTTGCTAGTTAATATTTTGAGTCGTGATGGGAATGGAGTTGCTCGAATTAGCTGGATTGAATCGCTTTATGAGAAAGAGTGGGCTGAATTATCAAGGCTTTCTAAAGAGCTTAAAGAGTATATCCAACAAAATTCGGCTGAAAGCATTTTAGAAAGAAATCGCGCCTTGAAAATTTATCATTCGTGCATGAAAGAAGCATACTTTAATGATGAAAAGAACAATCGCGATGCTAAAGTAACTGACGATGAGCGCAGCATTCTGAATGTGCTTGCAGATGAGTTGAATTTAACAACAGATGAATGCGCTGCTGTAGAGCATTTAGTCGATGTTATTCCTAAAAATGGAGTGTTGGATGCTTTAAATAGCCTGAGGGATATGGGGTTATTGTTTATAAGTAAAAAGCGCCAAGAAGTGTTCATTCCAGATGAAATAGTAA